>NZ_JBSGZI010000038.1:0-65226 GCF_053610945.1 Streptomyces sp. NPDC054849 | reverse complement strand
CAGCACGGCGGAGCTGAGGTCGGCGGGTGTCGACACCTGGTGATCCTAACCAAGCCCCGCGACGGCGCTCCGGCGGGCGGATGCTCATGCCCGAGCGGCCACCGCCGCCGCCGAGGTCAGACGATGGCGAAAAGGTCCTCCAGCGGCGGGGGCACGCGGTCGGGCGGGAGCGCCTCGATCAGCACCCGGCCGTAGTGGATCTTGCGTCCACCCTTGGTGCCGAGGAATCGCCGCAACTGCTGCTGCGGGCTGCGCCCCTGCTGCGCGGGCTGGGACAAGAAGGTCTGCAGGGGCCGCAGTTCGCCCTCCTGCCGGATGAGCTCCGTCACCCGTTCCACACCCAGGATGCGGATGAGCTCGTCCTCCAGGTCCGAATCGCACACGAAGAAGTCCGGCGCCAGCCCGGCCCGTGCCCAGCTGCGGGCGTAGTAGCCGCGTTCCCTCTCGTCGCACAGACCCGTCAGATGCAGGTCCAGGCCCCTCGGCCCGAGGCGGTCGATGAAGCGGGAGACGTTCATCGCGCCGCCCATCGCCACAACGCAGACCCCCTCCGACGCCAGGTCCCGGCCGTAGCTCCCTGCCAGAGCCTCGACCGCGGCGACGTCGCTCGGCCCTTCGAGCAGGACGGCCCCCCGGACGGGCAGCTGTGCGGCCAGCTCGTACGCGGGCTCACCGGAGCCACCCGTCGCCCACGCGACGACCGCGTCCCGGAAAGACCTCATGTCACCCAAGGTACGCGTCCACCTGCGCGGGCAACGACCGCCCGGCCGCGGAACTCCGGGCGCCGTCGGCGTTGAACCGGACCACGTCGCGGATGCCGGTGAAGCAGGAGATCGCCGAACCGAATGAAGCGGATGAACGGCCTCGGTGACGGCGGGACCGGCCGCTTCGCGTGGTCGTGGTCGGGCGTTCCTGCGCGGATGGCAAGCTTGAAGGATGAACGATGCTGCCCCGGCGCCCACCCCCGCGCCCGCGCCCCGACGTGCCCGTGTCCGTGCTCCCGAGCTGATCGGCAAGGGCGGCTGGCTGAACACCGGAGGCAAAGAGCTGACCCTCGCCGACCTGCGAGGTAAGTGCGTTGTTGTTGATTTCTGGACGTTCTGCTGCATCAACTGCCTGCACGTCCTCGACGAGCTGCGTGAGCTGGAGGAGAAGCACCGCGACACCGTCGTGATCATCGGTGTGCACTCGCCGAAGTTCGTGCACGAGGCCGAGCACGCCGCCGTCGTCGACGCCGTCGAGCGGTACGAGGTGCATCACCCCGTACTCGACGATCCCGAGCTCGCGACCTGGAAGCAGTACGCCGTACGGGCCTGGCCCACGCTCGTCGTGATCGACCCCGAGGGGTACATCGTCGCCCAGCACGCCGGCGAGGGGCATGCCCACGCCATCGCGCGGCTCGTGGAGGAGCTGGAGGCCGAGCACGAGGCCAAGGGAACGCTGCGGCGCGGGGACGGGCCGTACGTGGCGCCCGAGCCGGTCGCGACCGACCTGAGGTTCCCCGGGAAGGCGCTGCTGCTGCCGAGCGGGAACCTCCTGGTGTCGGACACCACCCGGCACCAGCTCGTCGAGCTGGATGAGGACGGGGAGAGCGTCGTACGGCGCATCGGGAGCGGAAGCCGCGGGTTCACCGGTGAGAGCTTCAGCGAGCCGCAGGGGCTGGCGCTGCTGCCCGACGGCCGGGTGGTCGTCGCCGACACCGTCAACCACGCGCTGCGTACGTACGACCCGGCCACCGGAATCGTGGAGACCGTCGCCGGGACCGGGCGCCAGTGGTGGCAGGGCTCGCCGACCTCAGGGCCCGCCCTGGAGGTCGACCTGTCCTCGCCGTGGGATGTGGCCTGGTGGCAGGGCAGGGTCTGGATCGCCATGGCCGGTGTCCACCAGTTGTGGACGTGGGATCCGGAGACCGGGACGGTCGAGGCCGCGGCCGGTACCACCAACGAGGGGCTGCACGACGGGCCCGCCGCCGAGGCGTGGTTCGCCCAGCCCTCGGGGCTCGCGGCCGCCGGGGACCGGCTGTGGATCGCCGACTCCGAGACCAGCGCCCTCAGGTACGTGCAGGACACCCCCGACGGATACGTCGTCAGGTCCGCGGTCGGGACCGGGCTGTTCGACTTCGGGCACCGGGACGGCGACGCGGGCCAGGCCCTGCTCCAGCACCCGCTCGGGGTGACCGCGCTGCCCGACGGCTCGGTCGCGGTGTGCGACACGTACAACCACGCCCTGCGCCGCTACGACCCCGCCACCGCGCAGGTGTCGACCCTGGCCACCGATCTCCGCGAGCCCAGCGACGCCGTGCTGGTCGGGGGCGAGATCGTGGTCGTCGAGTCCGCCCGGCACCGGCTGACCCGGCTGCGCCTTCCGGAGGAGGCCGTGCGGGTGGACGCGGTCGCCCACCGTACGCAGCGGGCCGCCACCGAGGTGGCGCCGGGCACGCTCCGCCTCGACGTGGTCTTCCAGGCGCCGAGCGGCCAGAAGCTCGACACCCGCTACGGGCCGTCGACCCGACTGCTGGTCTCCTCGACCCCGCCCGAGCTGCTGGCGACGGGCGAGGGCGCCGGGACCGACCTGTTCCGGGAGCTGGCGCTGAACCCGGACGTCACCGAGGGCGTCCTGCACGTCTCCGCGATGGCGGCGTCCTGCGACGACGACCCCGCCAACGAGTACCCGGCCTGCCACGTCCACCAGCAGGACTGGGGCGTGCCCGTCCGCGTCACCGCCGGCGGCGCGTCCCGGCTGCCCCTCGTCCTCGCCGGGATGGACGACGAGGGGTAACCCCCACGGCTGCGGCTACGGCTACGGCTGTGGCTACGGCCGCGGCCGCCGCGTGGCCTTCCCGGGGGCTCAGCCCTGCAGGAAGGCCACCAGGGAGTTCGCCAGCAGGAACGGGTCGTCCGCGCCGCACAGTTCGCGTGCGCTGTGCATCGAAAGGATCGCGACGCCGATGTCCACGGTCTGAATGCCGTGGCGGGCGGCCGTGATCGGGCCGATCGTGGTGCCGCACGGCATCGAGTTGTTGGAGACGAAGGTCTGCCACGGCACGCCGGCCCGCTCGCAGGCGCTCGCGAACACCGCGCGTCCGCTGCCGTCCGTCGCGTACCGCTGGTTGACGTTGACCTTCAGGATCGGGCCGCCGTTGACCCGCGGGTGGTGCGAAGGGTCGTGCCGCTCGGCGTAGTTGGGGTGCACGGCGTGCCCGGTGTCCGAGGACAGGCAGATGGTGCCGGCGAAGGCCCGCGCGCGGTCCTCGTACGTGCCCCCGCGTGCGAAGACCGAACGTTCCAGCACGTTGCCCAGCAGCGGGCCGTCCGCGCCCGTGTCCGACTGCGAGCCGTTCTCCTCGTGGTCGAAGGCGGCCAGTACGGGGATGTGGTCGAGCTTGCCCGCGGCGGACACCGCCGCCAGCGCCGCGATCCCCGCGTGCACCGACAGCAGGTTGTCCATCCGCGGACCGGCCACCAGCTCGCGGTCGCGGCCCAGGTACGAGGGCGGCTCGATGGAGTGGACCATCAGGTCCCAGCCGGCCACCGAGCCCTGGTCCAGGCCCTCTTCGTCCTCCAGGAACGCGATCAGGTCGCCCTCCTGCACGTCGCCCAGACCCCAGATCGGCTGCATGTGCCGCTGCTTGTCGAGCTTGAGGCCGTCGGTGTTCACCGACCGGTCCAGGTGCACGGCCAGTTGTGGCACGCGCAGCAGCGCGCGGTCCACGTTCACCAGGCGCTCGCTGCCGTCCCGCAGGGTCAGCCGCCCGGCCAGGCCCAGGTCCCGGTCCAGCCAGGTGTTGAGCAGGGTGCCGCCGTAGATCTCGACGGCGATCTGCCGCCAGCCCTGCGAGCCCGTGTCCGGCAGCGGCTTGACCCGCAGGTTGGGCGAGTCGGTGTGTGCGCCGACGATCCGGAACGGGGTGTGCGCGGACGCGCCTTCCGGTACGTACCAGGCGATGAGCGCACCTCCGCGGAGCACGAACCTGCCCCCGGTGCCCGCATCCCAGGCGTCCGTTTCCGACACCTGCCTGAAGCCTGCCTTCTCCAGCCGCTCGGCCGCGTTGGCCACGGCGTGGTACGGCGACGGACTGGCCGTCAAAAAGGTCATCAGATCGTCGGTGTGGCCGCGGTCGAAGCGGGCGGGAGAGCTCATGTGGTCACCTTAACGACGGTCGTGTTCGTCATGGCCGGACTGCGAGGGATGGCCGGAGGTCGGGGGCCGCAAGGTGGGTGATCTGCGGTCCCGTCGGTTTTCAGCCCGGCGGGCGCTCGAATCGGCGCTGCAGCTGTCTGCGCTCGCCCCGGCGGATGCGCGGGAGCATCTCCGGGGTCTGCGGGGAGCGCTGCGCGCGTCTCTTGCGTCCGGCGCAGAAGATACAGGCCTCGCCGGGGGGTGCGTCGGGGTCGATGGGAGCGCCGGGGTGCTCGGAGCAGCCCGAGGCGTTCCGCGGCCGGGACAGCTCGCGGGCGACGATGAAGGCGCGGTGCAGGTCGTCGGCCATCTGCACGAAGTGGTCGGGGGGTGAGGACAGCGACAGGTGGAAGCGGCGGTCCTCGACCGTGCGCAGGCAGTCGCGCAGGGCCTGCAGCGTGTACGGGGGGCCCGGCACGGGATAGCCCAGCCGCCGCTGCTCCCCGGCGGGCTGGGCGGCCGCGGCGGCGCGGGCGCCGTGGGAGCGCAGGCCGAGCCGGCGCCGGTCGTTACAGATGAGGCAGCGGCCCCAGCCCTCGGGGGCTTCGGGGTCGAGGGCGCCGTTGGGGTGCTCGGGGCAGCCGGTGTAGCTCCTCGCGGGGGCGAGGCCCGCGGCGGTCTGGAAGGCGATGTAGAGCGCGTCGGCCACGCCCTCGTACTCGGCGGGGTGGGCGCCGTCGTACAGCTCGCGGAGGTGGTCGCCGAGGCTGCCCAGGGTGGCCTGCAGCTCCTTGAGGGCGTACGGCCGCCCGGTGGGGACGGAATACCCCCTGCTGTGCTGCTGCTCCTGTGGACTCATGTCTACGAGCGTCCCATGAACCACCGACAAGACGGGAACGCTGCCGTCGCACAGGCCGGTGGCCGGGGCCCCCGGAGGGGTCCCGGCCACTGTGCGTGCACCGCGTGGGTGTGACGGGTGGGGCGGGCGCAGCCTAGAAGGCGGCCTCGTCGAGCTCCATGAGGGAGTTGTCGACGGCCTCGGCCAGCGCGCGCTGGACGGAGACGCCCGGGAGGACCTCGGCCGCGAAGAACTTCGCGGCGGCGATCTTGCCGGTGTAGAAGGGGACGTCCTTCGGGGAGGCCGTCGCCAGCTTCTCGGCGGCCACGGCGGCGCCCTTGAGCAGCAGGTATCCGACGACCACGTCACCGGATGCCATCAGCAGGCGGGTGGTGTTCTGGCCGACCTTGTAGATGTTCTTGACGTCCTCGCCGGTGGCGGTGAGGTCGACGATCATCTGGCCGACGATGGCCTCGAGGTCGACGGCGGCCTTGGCGAGCGCGTCGCGGGCGCCGGCCAGCTCCTCGCCGCCGACGGCCTCGGCCAGGAACTTCTTGATCGTCTCGGAGAGAACGTTGAGCGAGGCGCCCTGGTCGCGGACGATCTTCCGGAAGAAGAAGTCCTGGCCCTGGATGGCCGTGGTGCCCTCGTAGAGGGTGTCGATCTTGGCGTCGCGGATGTACTGCTCGATCGGGTACTCCTGCAGGTACCCGGAGCCGCCGAAGGTCTGCAGGGACTGCGCGAGCTGCTCGTAGGACTTCTCCGAGCCGTAGCCCTTGACGATCGGCAGGAGCAGGTCGTTCAGGCCGACCTCGGCCGAGGTGTCCTGGCCCGCGGCCTGCTTGACCTGGATCTCGTCCTGGACGCTGGCGGTGTACAGCACCAGGGCGCGCATGCCCTCGGCGTACGCCTTCTGCGTCATGAGCGAGCGGCGCACGTCGGGGTGGTGCGTGATGGTGACCTTGGGCGCGGTCTTGTCCATGAAGTTCGCCAGGTCCGGGCCCTGCACGCGCTCCTTGGCGTACTCCAGCGCGTTGAGGTAGCCGGTGGAGAGGGTGGCGATGGCCTTCGTGCCGACCATCATCCGGGCGAACTCGATGATCATGAACATCTGGCGGATGCCGTCGTGCTTGTCACCGATCAGCCAGCCCTTGGCGGGGTGCTGGTCGCCGAAGGTCATCTCGCACGTGTTGGAGGCCTTGAGGCCCATCTTGTGCTCGACGTTCGTGGCGTAGACGCCGTTGCGCTCGCCCAGCTCGCCGGTCTCCCAGTCGAAGTGGAACTTCGGGACGAGGAAGAGGGACAGGCCCTTGGTGCCCGGGCCGTGGCCCTCGGGGCGGGCGAGGACGTAGTGGAGGATGTTCTCCTCCATGTCGTGCTCACCGGACGTGATGAAGCGCTTCACGCCCTCGATGTGCCAGGAGCCGTCATCCTGCTGGATCGCCTTGGTGCGGCCGGCGCCCACGTCCGAGCCGGCGTCCGGCTCGGTGAGGACCATGGTGGAGCCCCAGCGCTTCTCGACGGCGATCTGAGCGATCTTCTTCTGCGCCTCGTTGCCCTCTTCGAAGAGGACGCCGGCGAACGCCGGGCCGGAGGAGTACATCCAGACGGCCGGGTTCGAGCCGAGCAGCAGCTCCGCGTAGGCCCAGATGAGGGAGCGGGGCGAGGTGGTGCCGCCGATCTCCTCGGGCAGGCCCAGGCGCCAGTACTCCGAGTCCATGAAGGCTTCGTAGCTCTTCTTGAAGGAGGCCGGGACGGGCGCGGTGTTGGTGGCCGGGTCGAAGACCGGCGGGTTGCGGTCGGCGTCCGCGAAGGACTCGGCCAGCTCGTTCTCGGCGAGGCGGGCCAGCTCGGACAGGACGCTCTTGGCGGTGTCGGTGTCCATCTCCTCGAACGGACCGGTGCCGTACTGCTTGTCGCGGCCGAGCACCTCGAAGAGGTTGAACTCGATGTCGCGGAGATTCGACTTGTAGTGCCCCATGGCGACGGCTCCGTTAAGGCTCGGGGAGACAGGGTTCCTCGTACATACCAATCGGTAACGTAATGATGCTACCCGCCGGTAATAAGACGCAACCCCTTGCGACTGTGACCAGCGTCAAGCCTGGCGGGAATTGCGTGTCCGGCGGCCGGTGGCCGGTCGGTAGGCTTCGCCCCATGTACGGCTACGACCAGAACGTGAGCGCAGGGCAGCAGTACGCCGCCCCGCAGCAGATGGCCGGCGGGTACGGCGAGCAGCCGCTCTACCCCGAGCCCTCGCCGCCGTCGCTCGCCGACGCGGTGCGGGCCTTCACCACGGGGTCCCTGTCCGCAGAGGACTTCCAGCAGATCTTCGCCACCTCGAAGGTCTACTGCCCACGCGGCGAGACCCCCGGATTCCTGGCGCTGCACAACACGCAGCAGCCGGTCATCCCCATGTTCACCACGCTCAAGGAGCTGCGCCGGTACGCCGGCAAGGAGTCCAAGTACTTCGTGATCACCGGTGCGGAGGTGATCGACCTGCTGCCCACCGGGTACGGCTTCGTCCTCGACATGGAGGGCGACCACCGGATGGTCTTCGACGCGAAGGCGGTCGAGCAGATGGTCGACTTCGCGATGCGCCGCATGTACGGCTAGCCGGCCGCCGTGGCCGCGCAGACGGCCGGCCGCCGTCACTGCGCAGGGGTCCGGACGCCATGGCCGCACGGGCGGCTGGACCCGCGTCCGGCTGAGCTCGGGGGGCGGGCGCGATGCTGAGGGTGCACTTCACGGCCGAGGACCTGCTCAACGTCACGTTCGCGAGCGAGCCGCTGCCGCTGGTGGAGCTGGCCATGGCCCTGGTCGCCTGGCAGCGCACCGACGAGGCGGCGGTTTTCGGCCGCTGGCGCAGCCGGCTCGGGCAGGAGCTGCCGGGCCGGGTCCGGCCGCTGCTGGACCTGCTGCGGCCCGATGGCGACAACCCGCAGTTCGTCGAGCCCTACGCGCGCACGCTGGACGAGGGGCTGGCCGCCGTACGGGACGCGGGCGCGCTGCTCACCGCCGACGAACTGGGCCGCGCCGCCGCCCGGGCTCCCGGCGCGGCGTCCTGGCTGCGCGCGCTGTGGGGGCGGGACGGCGAGGCCTGGGGCCAGCTGGGCGATGCGATCCGGTCCGGCCACGACGTGGCCGTCGCCCCGCACTGGACCCGGATCCGCCAGTCCTTCCGGGCGGACGTGGCCTGGCGCACCCGGCTGCTGGCCGCGCACGGCATCAAGGCCTGCCTGGCCAGTACGCATCCGCGCGCCGACTGGGCGGGCACCGTCCTGGAGGTCGACCGGCCGCCGGACTACGAGGTACGGCTCGGTGGGCGCGGCCTGATGCTGATGCCCTCGCCGTTCTGGACGGGGCGCCCGCTGATCGCGCAGGGTCCGGACGGCCCCGACGGGGCGCACCTGCTGATGTATCCGGCGCTGACCCCGCTGCCGCTGGCCGGGCCCGGACCGGCGCAGGGGGCGCTGGACGCGCTGCTGGGCCGCACCCGGGCGGCCGTGCTCCAGGCGCTGGTCCGGCAGCGCACGACGAGCGAACTGGCCCGGGACCTCGGCATCAGCCTCCCCTCGGCCTCCGAGCACACCCGCACCCTGCGCGCGGCCGGGCTGATCACCACCGAGCGGGACGGCAAGGCGGTCCTGCACTCGGTGACGGGTCTGGGCGTGGACCTGCTGCACAGCGGCGGCTGACCCACCCTTCGGCCCTGCCCGAAACCATCGCGGTGGTGGCCGGGGCTCCCGAGGATCGGTGCATGCCCGCGGCGGTGACGGCCAGGGGGGCGACGGCGCCGGGTACGGGGGTCCTGGCGGTGTCCCCCGCCGAGGCGTCCGCCGCGGGCGACACGTGCGCGGACTGCCCTGGGCCGGACCGTCACCGCAGGTGGGACCACCCGGAGCCCCGGAGGAATTTCCTCCGGGGCTCCTCTGTTCTGTGGGGTGTGGCAGAAAGTTCAGGTTTCAACTAAACTCGAAGCAGAAGGAGGTCCTGACCATGCCCGCAGTGACTGTTGAGAACCCGTTGGCGCTTCCGCGCGTGGCCGAGCCGCAGGCGGTCGTCCCGCGCAAGGTGCTCGCCGTCGTCTCCGCGCCCGGTGGCTTCGAGGGTGAGGGATTCCCGGTGCGCCGCGCGTTCGCCGGCATCAACTACCAGTACCTCGACCCGTTCATCATGATGGATCAGATGGGCGAGGTGGAGTACGCGCCCGGCGAGCCCAAGGGCACGCCCTGGCACCCGCACCGCGGCTTCGAGACCGTCACCTACCTGATCGACGGAACCTTCGTCCACCAGGACAGCAACGGCGGCGGCGGAATCATCAACGGCGGCGACACCCAGTGGATGACCGCCGGGTCGGGCCTCCTGCACATCGAGGCGCCGCCGGAGTCCCTCGTCGTCAGCGGCGGGCTCTTCCACGGCCTCCAGCTGTGGGTGAACCTCCCGGCCGCCGACAAGATGATGCCCCCGCGCTACCAGGACATCGGCGGCGGCCAGGTCCAGCTGCTGACCACGCCGGACGGCGGGTCCCTGCTGCGCGTGATCGCCGGTGAGCTGGACGGGCACCAGGGCCCGGGCATCACCCACACCCCGATCACGATGATCCACGCGACCGTCACGCCGGGCGCGCAGATCACCCTGCCGTGGCGCGAGGACTTCAACGCCCTGGCGTACGTCCTGGCCGGACGCGGATCCGTCGGCGAGGACCGCCGGCCCCTCGCGACCGGGCAGACGGCCGTCTTCGGCGAGGGCGGCTCGATCACCGTGCGGGCGGACGAGTCCCAGGACTCCAACGCCCCGGACCTGGAGGTCGTACTCCTCGGCGGGCGGCCCATCCGGGAGCCGATGGCGCACTACGGACCGTTCGTCATGAACAGCAAGCACGAACTCCAGCAGGCCTTCGACGACTTCCAGGCGGGCCGGCTGGGCCGTATCCCCACCACCGCGCGCACGGGCCTCGGCCACCGCGGCACGGGCGACGCGCAGGACTGAGCGGCGGGAGCCAGACGCGGCCTGCGGCTCACGGCGCCGCTCCGGGCGGGACCGGCCCGGAGCGCCCCGCGCCCGCCCTGCGTCCCCGCGCCCGCCCCGGGCTCAGAGCGCGGGGTTGGGGCCCGTCTTCGCCTGCTCGTGCAGCTCGAACCAGATCGACTTGCCCTCGCCCCGCGGGTCCACGCCCCACGCGTCGGCCAGCATCTCCGTCAGCAGCACCCCGCGGCCGCTGGACGACATCTCGCCGGGGTGCCGCTTGTGCGGGAGCTCGTCGCTGGAGTCCGCGACCTCGACGCGCAGCCGGCGTACTCCCAGCTCGCCCACCGCCTCCGCGACCAGCAGCGCGTCGCCGTCGGTGTGCATCAGTACGTTCGTCACCATCTCGGAGACCATCAGCACCGCCGAGTCGACCTGGTCGGCGTCGGCCCAGTCGTGCAACAGCTCCCGGATCTGCCGACGGGCGCCCGCGATCCGTTCCGGTTCCGCCTGGGCCACCGTCAGCACCGTGCGCCGCGCGGGCCGGGCCGGGTGCAGCAGCGGGGTGCCGCAGCCGCAGCCCTCGCCCTCGCGGCACAGCAGCACCACGGCTATGTCGTCCTCGCGCCGGTCGGCCAGCGGGCCCGTGGTGTGGTGGGAGGACGGTCCGTGCACGGTCTGGACCAGCAGGTCGGCCAGTCGTTCGAGGTGACGCGGTTCGAGCGGCCCGGCGCCCGGGCCCTGCGACGCGTGGATGTCGGACTCCAGGACCGCGCGCAGCCGCGCCCAGCCGGTGTCCAGGTCGTGACCGCCGGTCTCGATGAGCCCGTCGGTGCAGAGCATCATCGTCTCGCCCGGTTCCAGGGTGAACCGGGTGGTGGGGTAGTCGGTGTCGGGGACGATCCCGAGGGGGAGTCCGCCCGCGGTGGGGCGCATCAGGACGGTGCCGTCCGTCATCCGGATCGCGGGGTCGGGGTGGCCGGCGCGGGCCACCTCCAGCATGCCGGTCTTCGGGTCGCACTCCACGTACAGACAGGTCGCGAACCGCGGACTCTGGAAGTCCGCGTCGTCGTCGGCCCACTCGTACGGATCGGACTCCTGCGAGGAGCACAGCCCGGCCAGGAAGCGCGAGGCCCGGGAGAGCACCGCGTCCGGGCGGTGGCCCTCGGACGCGTACGCCCGGACCGCGATCCGCAGCTGGCCCATCAGACCGGCCGCCCGGACGTCGTGGCCCTGCACGTCACCGATGACCAGCGCGAACCGGCCCGAGGGCAGCGGGATCATGTCGTACCAGTCGCCGCCCACCTGGAGCCCGCCGCCCGTCGGGACGTACCGGGCGGCGATCTGCATGCCGGGGATCTCCGGGCCGAGCTGCGGCATCATCGACCGTTGCAGGCCGGTGGTGAGTTCCCGCTCGGATTCGGCCACCCCGGCGCGCTGGAGCGCCTGGGCGAGCATCCGGGCCACGGTCGTCAGCACGGACCGCTCGTCGGGGGAGAAGGAGGCCGGGTGCTTGAAGGCGGCCATCCAGGCCCCCATGGTCCTTCCGGCCACGATCAGCGGCAGGAAGGCCCAGGACACCCGGTCGAAACGCTGGGCGAGCGGCCAGGTGGCCGGGAAGCGCCGTTTGTAGTCCTCGGGGGTGGGCAGATAGATCGCCCGGCCGGTACGGACGACCTCCGCGGCCGGGTAGTCCGTGTCCAGCGGCATGTCCGTGAAGGGGCCCTCGTCCCCCGGATCGTGTCCGTGGTGCCCGATGATCGACAGCCGGTCCCCGGCCACGCCGAAGACGGCCAGTCCGTCCGGGTTGAAGCCCGGCATGGACAGGGAGGCCGCGACCCGCAGCACCTCCGCCGTGGACCGGGCCTCCGCCAGGGCCCGCCCCGCGTCCAGCAGGAAGGCCTCGCGGGAGCGCCGCCAGTCGCCGGTGATGGGGGTGTGGGCGGCCGTGGTGCCGGGCTGGGGCTCGGCGATCTCCTGGATGGTGCCGATCAGCTCGTAGTCCGGCGTCCCGTCGGCCGCCCGGCTCTCCAGCGGTTTGGAGCGGCTGCGCACGGTCCGCAGGACCCGGCCGTCCACGTCCATGATCCGCAGCCGGGCCTCGGCGAGCGTGCCCTCGGCGACGGCCAGGTTCACGATCCCGTTGATCTCGTTCCAGTCCACCGGGTGGAAGCGGGAGCGTACGGAGACCTCCGGCAGCACCACGGGCTCGGCGGGCAGCCCGAGGAGCCGGGCGGCCTCGCTGTCGAGCGTGACCGTCCCGGAGGCGTTGTCCCACCGCCACAGGCCCGTCGCGATGGCGGCCAGGACGTCCTCGGTGCGCACCCGGCCATCTTTACAGGTCATATCCGTCACGTGCCTGTTCGCGCCGCCGCCGGACGCATTTGCGCAGGCTGGAGGGAGTGCCCGACCCGTGACCATCCCGGACGGTAACCTTGGGAGGGTTGAATCCACCCTGGTATCGCGTAGAACTGGATGACTGATGCATCGGTACAGGTCCCACACCTGCGGCGAGCTCCGCGCCTCTGACGTCGCCGCCGACGTCCGACTGAGCGGCTGGCTGCACAACCGTCGAGACCTGGGCGGCATCCTCTTCATCGATCTGCGTGACCACTACGGCATCACGCAGCTGGTCGCCCGGCCCGGCACCGCCGCCAACGAGGCGCTGAGCAGCGTCACCAAGGAGACGGTCGTCCGTATCGACGGCAAGGTCGTCTCCCGCGGCGCGGACAACGTCAACCCGGAGCTGCCGACCGGAGAGATCGAGATCGAGGTCGCCGAGGTCGAGGTGCTCGGCGCGGCCGCCCCGCTGCCCTTCACGATCAACACCGACGACGGTGTGAACGAGGAGCGGCGTCTGGAGTACCGCTTCCTCGACCTGCGCCGCGAGCGCATGCACCGCAACATCATGCTGCGCTCGGCCGTGATCGCCGCGATCCGCCACAAGATGGTGGCCCTCGGCTTCAACGAGATGGCGACCCCGATCCTCACCGCGACCTCCCCCGAGGGCGCCCGTGACTTCGTGGTGCCGTCCCGCCTGAACCCGGGCAAGTTCTACGCCCTGCCGCAGGCCCCCCAGCAGTTCAAGCAGCTGCTGATGATCTCCGGCTTCGACCGGTACTTCCAGATCGCGCCCTGCTTCCGCGACGAGGACGCCCGCGCCGACCGTTCGCCGGGCGAGTTCTACCAGCTCGACGTGGAGATGTCCTTCGTCGAGCAGGAGGACGTCTTCCAGCCGATCGAGCGCCTGATGACCGAGCTCTTCACCGAGTTCGGCAACGGCCGCGAGGTCACCTCGCCGTTCCCGCGGATCCCGTTCCGCGAGTCGATGCTGAAGTACGGCAACGACAAGCCCGACCTGCGCGCCAAGCTGGAGCTCGTCGACATCACCGACGTGTTCGAGGGCTCGGAGTTCAAGGCGTTCGCCGGCAAGCACGTGCGCGCCCTGGCCGTCCCCGACACCGCCGCGCAGCCGCGCAAGTTCTTCGACGGCCTCGGCGAGTACGCGATCTCGCTGGGCGCCAAGGGCCTGGCCTGGGTGCGGGTGGGCGAGGACGGCGCCCTGACCGGCCCGATCGCCAAGTTCCTCACCGAGGAGAACGTCAAGGTCCTCACCGAGCGCCTGGGCCTGCTCCCCGGCCACGCCGTGTTCTTCGGCGCGGGCGAGTTCGACGAGGTCTCCAAGATCATGTCCGGCGTTCGCGTCGAGGCGGCCAAGCGCGCGGGCCAGTTCGAGGAGAACGTCTTCCGCTTCTGCTGGATCGTCGACTTCCCGATGTACGAGAAGGACGAGGAGACCGGCAAGATCGACTTCTCCCACAACCCCTTCTCCATGCCGCAGGGCGGCATGAAGGACCTGGAGGAGAAGGACCCGCTCGACATCCTGGCCTGGCAGTACGACATCGTCTGCAACGGCATCGAGCTGTCCTCCGGCGCCATCCGCAACCACGAGCCCGAGGTCATGCTGAAGGCCTTCGAGATCGCCGGGTACGAGGCCGAGACCGTCGAGCGCGAGTTCGCGGGCATGCTGCGCGCGTTCCGCCTCGGCGCCCCGCCGCACGGTGGCATCGCCCCGGGTGTGGACCGCATCGTGATGCTGCTGGCCGACGAGCCGAACATCCGCGAGACGATCGCCTTCCCGCTGAACGGCAACGCGCAGGACCTGATGATGGGCGCGCCGACGGTGCTGGAGGAGGCCCGTCTGCGCGAGCTGAACATCGCGCTGCGCAAGCCGGTCGAGACGAAGCCGGCGGACGCCAAGCCGATCGCCGAGGCTGTCCACCCGGACGCCGCCCGCTAGCCGGACCGGATGTGACGAAGGGCCCGGGATCGGATGATCCCGGGCCCTTCGGCCTCTTCGTCCTCCGGCCTGGGGCCGTTTTCCCTAGAAGCGCTCCAGGATGCCCTTGACCAGGGCGGCGGAGGTCAGCTCGGCGGGGGCGGGTCCGGCGTGGAAGAAGCCGGCGTTCTCGGCGTCCAGCTTGCGCAGGAAGTCGAACGCCTTCGCGTCGTGCTCGCCGAAGGCGACGAACTGCCAGTGGACGCCCGGAGCCGTGGCGGCGGCGTCGGTCAGCGCCTGCCGGGCGGGCTGCCGGTTGTCGGGGGCGCCGTCCGTCTGGAAGACGACCAGGGCCGGGCCCTCACCGCCGTCCTTCTGGTAGCGCTCGAGGACGGCCTCGACGGCCACGTGGTAGCTGGTACGGCCCATCCGGCCGAGCTCGGCGTGCCGGGCCTCGACCCAGGCCGCGTCGTGCCCGTCGAGGGACAGGTCGGCGGTGCCGTCCACCTCCGTGGAGAAGAACACGGTGTGCACGGTGGCCGCGTCGTCGAGGTGCGCGGCGAGGGCCAGGGCGTGGTCGGCGAGGTACTGGGCGCTGCCGTCCTTGTAGAACCCGCGCATCGAACCGGACCGGTCCAGGACCAGGTAGACCTTGGCGCGCGCCCCGGCCTTCCCCTTGCCGCGGAGCACCTGACCGGCGGCCTTGTACGCGGCGACGACCTCGGGCGCCCGCCGCCGCACGACGGCCAACGCCTGCGCGGGCCCTTCCACGGAGGCCTCGTCCAGCTCCGCGGCGCCGGTGTCCGCCTCGGGCTCGGTGGCCTCGGCGGCCACCGGCTCGGCGACGGTCTCGTCCTGCGCCTGCGGCGCCGTGTCGGGCTGCTCCACGGCGGCGGTGGCATCCGCCTCCGGCGCGGCGGCTGGCGGCTCGTCCTGCGCGACGGCGGTGGCCGACTCGGCCGGGGCGTCCTGGCCTTCGGCCGACGCGACGTCCAACGGCTGCGCCGCGGCCTCACCCTGAGACTCGGGCTGTGCCCGCGTCGTGGTGGCGGGCTCGGCCGCAGGGACGTCCTGAGCCTCGGGCTCCGCAGCCTGCGCCTCGTCATGCGCCTGCGGGGCGACGGCCTCGGGCGCGGCCTCGGCCTCGGCCTGCTCCGCAGCGGTGGTGGTGTCCGCCTCGGGCGCGGTGGCCTCGGCGGCGGCCGGCTCCGCCTCGGGCGCGGCCTCCGCCTCGGGCGCGGTGTCCGCCTCCGGCGCGATCGCCTCGGCGGCGGCTGCGGCCTCGGTCTCGGGGGCGGCCTCCGCGGCGGTGGTGGTGTCCGCCTCCGGGGCGGTGCCCTCGGCAACAGCCGGTTCGGCCGCGGGCGGGACAGCCGCGGCAGCAGCCGGCTCCGCCTCCGGGGCGGGTGCGGCCTTCGCCTCCGGCGTGGTGTCGGGCTCCGCCGCAGGCGAGGGGTTTTCCGGGCCGGGCTTCGCCGCAGGCGCACGGCGGGCTTCCGGCACCGTCGGGTCCGCCGCCGGGGCCGGGGCCGTGAGGACCGTGCCGGGCTCGCGGTCCCGCGAAGCGGACTGCGGGGGAACAGTGGGGTTGTCGAAGGACGCCGCCACCAGGTCGGCGGCCACGTCCAGCGGGGTACGTTCCGCCTGGTTGGGGACAGCGGCCGAGGGGGCGTCCGTAGTATCCGGAACGGGTTCTTCAGTCCGTCCGAACACCTTGCGCAACAAGCTCCGAATACCCATGGGCCAGGCCTTTCGCATGAGTGCGTGAGTCATTTGTCCGTGCTGCGCGGATGATCCCTGCCCAGAGTGGACACGTAAGGTTATCGGCCGCCCGGCTGGATCTTCGGGAGGGGCGTCTTTCGTGGCGTCCGGCCCCACAAGGGCGCTCACCCCGCCCTCGAACTGCCGCGCCGACGTGCCGGGTTCACCGACCGTTCATCCCCGCGCCGCCGCTTCGGTGCAACCCGGGCCTAGCGTCGCGGCTGGATCGTTCCGACAGGTTGTCGGCGCCCACGCAGCTACTCGGAGGACACTCGTGCGCAAGCTTCTGCCGTTCATCGGCAACCCGCATGGGAGCGGCCGTTCCGCTCTCACCTGTCGTTACCGCTGTGGCGACGCCTGCTTCCACGAGGTGCCGAACACAAGCGACAACGAGTACGTCGGCGACGTCATAGCCCGCGCCTACTCCCGCCGCTCGATGCTGCGTTCCGCCGCCGTCATCACGGTCGCCACCGCCGCCGGTACCGCCGTGGCCGTCGGCGGCCCGGGCCAGAGCGCCAACGCCGCCACCACCGGCGAGGCCGACGCCGCCCGCGCCGGCGCCGGCAAGAGCGGAGAGGCAGCCCGTGGTCTGCGCTTCAAGGCCGTCGCGCCGAACACCGACGACAAGGTCACCATCCCCGAGGGCCACGACCAGAACGTGGTGATCCGCTGGGGCGACCCGATCATCAAGGGCGCCCCGGCCTTCAACCCCGACCGGCAGACCGCCGCCGCGCAGGCCGGTCAGTTCGGCTACAACAACGACTTCCTGAGTCTGCTCCCGCTGGGTGGCGGCTACGAGCGCCAGCAGCTCCTCGTGGCCAACCACGAGTACACGGACGAGCACCTCATGTTCAAGGGATACGACCCGGCCAACCCGACCCGCGAGCAGGCCGAGATCGCCTGGGCCGCGCACGGCCTGTCCGTGGTCGTCGTCCAGGAGGACCACCGCAGCGGCAAGCTGACCGCGGTGAGCCGCCACCACCTGAACCGCCGACTGACCGCCACCAGCGAGTTCAGGATGACCGGTCCGGCCGCGGGCGGCGCCCTGCTGAAGACCTCGGCCGACCCCACCGGCACCAAGGTGCTCGGCACCCTGAACAACTGCGCCGGCGGCACCACCCCGTGGGGCACCACCCTGCACGGCGAGGAGAACTTCAACCAGTACTTCGCCAACGCCGGCCAGGTCACCGACCCCGTCCAGGCCGCCCGCCTGAAGCGCTACGGCATGACCACCGGCGCCACCGAGCGCAAGTGGGAGCGGTTCGACAAGCGATTCGACGTCGCCCAGGAGCCCAACGAGTCCCACCGCCACGGCTGGGTCGTCGAGCTGGACCCTTACGACGTGAACTCCGTACCGCGCAAGCGCACCGCGCTCGGCCGCTTCAAGCACGAGGCAGCGCAGCCCCGCCTGACCGAGGACGGCCGTCCGGTCGTCTACATGGGCGACGACGAGCGCTTCGACTACTTCTACAAGTTCGTCTCGTCGAAGCAGATGAAGAAGGGTGATTCGCGCGCGGCGAAGGAGCACAACCTCACGCTGCTCGACGAGGGCACCCTCTACGTCGCCAAGCTCACCGGGGACTCCCCGGCGGCCGAGCTCGACGGCTCCGGCAAGCACCCCTCCGACGGCGAGTTCGACGGCTCCGGCGTGTGGATCAAGCTCGCCACCGGCAACGTCTCGCACGTCGAGGGCATGACCGCCGAAGAGGTGTACGTCTTCACGCGCCAGGCCGCCGACAAGGTGGGCGCCACCAAGATGGACCGTCCCGAGGACGTCGAGCCCTCCCCGCGCACCGGCCGCGTCTACGTGGCGCTGACGAACAACACCGACCGGGGCAAGCCCGGCAAGGCGGAGGGCGCGACCGAGGCCAATCCGCGCAACCTGAACAAGCACGGGCAGATCCTGGAACTCGCCGAGAACTTCGATGACCCGGCCGGCGACGGCTTCGCCTGGCGGCTCTTCCTGGTCGCGGGCGACCCGAACGACCCGGCGACCTACTTCGCGGGCTTCCCGAAGGACAAGGTCAGCCCGATCTCCTGCCCGGACAACGTGGCCTTCGACCCGCACGGCAACCTGTGGATCTCCACGGACGGCAACCAGCTCGGCTCCCACGACGGCCTGTTCGGCGTCGCGACGGCCGGTGAGCGCCGAGGCGAGCTGAAGCAGTTCCTGACGGTGCCGCGCGGCGCCGAGACCTGCGGCCCGGTCATCCAGGACAAGCGCGTCCTGGTCGCCGTCCAGCACCCGGGCGAGATTGACGGCGCCTCCGTCGAGCAGCCGCAGTCGGTGTGGCCCGACGGCCCCGGCAAGATCGTCCGCCCTGCGGTCGTCTCCGTCTGGCGCAAGGACGGGCGCAACATCGGCGTCTGATCCGTCGGGTTGGGCCATGTTTCACGTGAAACATGCTCACGAAGACCGCATCTCACGTGACATATCGTGTGAAATGTGGCCTTTTGCCAGTCAACTCCCGTTCGGCAGCCGCCCGACGGGAAGTCCGAGCGTCGTCAACGCGCCCCCGTCCGGCGCGTTGGCGAAGCTCAGCGCGATGTCCAGCACCGCCGCCTGCCCCGCCACGATCGTGAGCCCCAGCCCGTGGCCGCGCCCCCGTCCCGGGTCCCCGGTGCGGAAGCGCTGCGGGCCGTGCTCGATCAGCTCGGGCGGGTACCCGGGCCCGTGGTCGCGGACCACCACCACCGGGCCCTCTACCGTCACTTCGACCGGCGGCCGGCCGTGCTTGTGGGCGTTGGCCAGCAGGTTGGCCAGGATCCGGTCCATGCGCCGCCGATCGGTGAGCACCACGGCGTCCCGGATCACCCGGACCGAGGCGCCCGCCCCGGCCCCCGCGACGGCCCGTTCCACCGCCCGGCCGAGTTCCACCCGGGCGAGGTCGGCCCGTTCGACGCCCGAGTCCAGCCGGGAGATCTCCAGGAGGTCCTCGGTCAGCAGGTGCAGGGCCTTGAGCCGGTCGTTGATCATTTCTTTGGGGCGACCCTCGGGCAGCAGCGACGCCGCGGCGAGCGAGCCGGTCAGCGGGGTGCGCAGCTCGTGTGCGACGTCCGCCGTGAAGCGCTTCTCCGCCTCCAGCCGGGCCTGCAGCGACCCGGCCATCGAATCCAGCGCGTGCGCCACGTCCCGTACCTCGTCCCGGGTGCCGCCCGGCCCCGGATCGTCCCCCTCGGCCGGGAAGCCCACCCGGGCGTCCAGGTCCCCGGCGCTGATCCGGCGGGCCACGGCGGCCGTCGTGGCGAGCCGCCGGCTGATCCGGTCGGCGAGGAACAGGCCGGCCAGGGCCACGACTCCGGCCGCGAGAGCCGAGGAGGCGAGGATCGCGGTGTCGATGTCCCGCAGCCGCGCACGGGTGGTGCCGTACGGGATCCAGACCGCGAGGGCCTTGTCGTCGGCGGGTCCGGCCGCCCACATGACGGGCCGGCCGTTCTGCTCGCCGACCATGCTGCCGGTCTGCCCGCGTGCGACCAGCGCGCGCAGGCGTGCGGGAAGGTCGGGCGGGTCCAGGGCGGCGTTCACATCGCCGTGCGCGGTGCCGTACTCGTAGTGGCCGAGAGCGTGATCCAGCTCCGCGTCCGCCTCCTTGCGGACCTCGCCGACGATCTGCCGGGCGACCACGTTGTGCACCAGGATCCCCAGCGCGGCGGCGACCATGCAGCACACCATGGTGGTGGTCAGGGCGATCTTCCAGCGCAGGCTGCTCAGAGCGCGCATCGCCGGCCGTCTCCGCTCAGCGGGACGTCGGTGGGGCCGGGGCACTCGTCCAGGGTGAGCTGGGACAGGTTCATGATCCCGGCCTTGGAGTCCCACACGTAGTCGGAGACGGCGACGTACCGGGGATTCGACGACGGCTCGCGGACCGCCAGGTGCTCGGCGGCCACCTCCACGCCCTCCAGCACCGCGCGCCGCGACAGGATCCGGGCGATCCGGCCGTCGTCCCGGACGGTGTAGACGCGCAGCTCGCTGAGGCGGCCGTCGAGGTCCAGGGCGGTGATCAGTTCCTCCCGGCCGTCGCCCGTCAGGTCGTGCAGGACCGGCGACCGCACCGGGCAGCCGGCGCCGCCGTCCACAGCCTGTGTGCAGAGCGCGAGCCGCTGGACGGCGCGGGGATCGACGAGCCGGCCCGTACCGCCGTCCTGGTCGGTGGCGGAGGTGATGTCGGCGCGTACGACGTCCAGCGCGTCCACGCCGCGCATGGTCAGGGCCGGTACCTCGGGGAGCCCGGGGACCACGGCGGCCGTTCCCGGTTCCTGTCCGGGGTCGCGCGGAGCGGGGCGGATGTCCTTCCACAGGCTCTGCGGGGCGTGCACCGTGCCGAGGTCGCCCTCGCTCTCGAGGCCCTCGACGTCGGCGCACGCCGTGAGGACCACGGCGAGGACGATCACGGCGGGGGCGCGGTGCATGCTCCGATGCTCTCTCGCCGGGCGGCTCCCGGCCCGGACTCAGGCCCATCCGGGGGACGGGCCCGCGCGGACACGGCCTGCCGGCTGTACCGGGGCCAGGGCGTGTCTTTCGGATCTTGTCGGCCGAGCCCGCGTTGTCCGTGCCGTGCTTCAGTCAGGCATCCGGCTGGGTGATGGCCCGGGCCGCCACGAGTTCCTGGTGGACCGGGCCCAGGACACCCGCGTACTCACCCTGCTGCTCCCCCTCGACCCGTACGGGGGTCGTGCTGCGGCGCACCCGGCCCGCCAGTTCGCGCAGCTGCCGTGCGATCCCCTCCACCTCGGCCGCCGTGGGCGGCGCTGCCCCGTGGTTGACCCGGACCCGCGCGGCGGTGGTCGCGTCCACGATCCGCTCGACGGCGACCACGAGCGGCCACCACGCCGCGGCCCGGGTGCCCGTCGGCGGCGGTTCGGTCAGCGCCCGCTGGAACTCGCTGCGCACGCCCGACAGGTCCCGGTAGATGCGCCGCCGGGCCTGGAGGCGGGCGGTTCGCGCCGCCGCGAGCGCGGCCTCGCCCGCGGCCGGCGCGAAGGCCCGTTCCACGTAGCGGGCGGCGTCGTCCACGGTGTCGGCGAGCCGGTCCCCGATCCGGGTGTGCCAGCTCTCGGGCCACAGCAGATAGCCCGCGACGAGGGTGATGGCGCAGCCGATCAGGCTGTCCAGCAGCCGGGGGCGGATGAGGTCGAAGCCCTGGTGGTTGAGCATGTCCGAGAGCAGCAGGATCACCGGGGTGATCGCGGCGGTCTGGAAGGCGTACCCCTTGACGGAGAAGGCCGGGATCAGTCCGGCCAGCACCATCATCACCGGTACGACCGCCCAGCCGCGCGGCACCTCGGCGAGAACGGCGGCCGCGATCACCAGTCCTCCGGCGGTGCCGAGCGCGCGCAGGACGGCCCGGGAGAACACCGAGCCGAAGTCGGGCTTGAGGACGAAGGTGACGGTCAGCGCGACCCAGTAGGACCGCTCGAACTCGATCACCGAGACGAGCACCTGCGCGAGCCCGATGCACAGCGCGAGGCGCAGCCCGTACCGCCAGGAGGCCTTCGACAGCATCATGTCGCGCACGGCCCGCCGGGCCCGCACCCGCAGGGCGCCGGGCCGGCCGAGGCGGTCGTCCACGTTGTACGGGTCCGGTTCGGCGAGGTACACGATCCTGGCCGCATGGCGCAGGGCCCCGTCGACGGCCCGCTCGGCCGGGGTGTGCGCGGCGGGCAGCTCCAGTACGGGGGTTCCGGTGCGGCCCTCCTCGACGGCGTCGGCGAGCGACCGTACGGCCGCCGGGATCTCGGGCGGCAGCGGCCGCCCGCGCAGGTGCGCGGCGGGCGCGGCCTCCACGAGCGGGATCACCACGTTGAGCTGGGCCAGCATCCGCACCAGCGAGGGGCTGCGACCGTGCACCCGGGCCCGGCGGCCGAGCACCAGGTCGTAGGCCTGATTCAGGGTCTGGGTGACCTCGAGGCGGCGCTCGTCGTAGGCGGAGCCGGGGTGTCCGGCGGCTTCCAGGGCGTCGGCCAGGGCCCGGTAGGTGGCGGCGACCGCGGTCCGCTCGGGCTGCCTGCCCCGCAGCGGCCAGCCCAGCAGGCTGAGCGCCAGCACGAACAGTCCGCCCGCGCTCAGCAGCAGCGGAGCCGTCCACCAGGGCTGCGGCATCGGGATTCCGGCGCCGATCACGGCGTTGAGCAGGAGCAGCAGCCCGGACACGGAGGCGACCGTGCCGATGGAGGAGATCATCCCGGAGACCAGGGCGATGAGGGTGAGCACGCCGACGGCCAGCCAGCCGTGGCCGTAGACCAGGGTGCCCAGGGCCACGCCGACCGCGCCGAGGAGCTGCGGGACGGCGATGTTGAGGACCCGCATCCGGTAGGCGTCGGCGGTGTCGCCGATGACCCCGGAGAGGGCGCCCATGGAGGCGAGCGCCCCGTACTCGGGCTCGTCCAGGGCGAAGCCCACGGCGAGCGGGGCGGACATGGCGACCGCCGCCCGGGCCACGGCGGCCCAGGGGATCGGTGCGGTGCTCGGCTTCAGCCCCTGGAGAAGCCAGGCCGGGGGAGCCAGTGGGTGGTGCCGGGCTCGCCGCGACGCTATGTGTTCGGTGCGTTCGGTGCTCATCCCGCTTCCGTGCCGCCGCTCGCGAATCGGTTCTTCTGGGCTCTTCTGAGCCGTTCTGCGTGTGTTGGTACCTTCCGAGCTTATGGGGTGCGGCGCAGTCGTCCCGTGACCCATGCGGCGAGCGCGGCGGCGAGCCCGATCACCAGCACCACCCAGGCGGTGGTGCGCAGGAAAGCGGTGAGCGCGTCGTACACCGCCCCGGCAGCGGGCCGGTCGATGTCGGCGGGCAAGTCGTCCAGGGTGAGCCGGCGGCACACCTCCACCGCGAGCCACAGCAGCACGGCCCCGACGGCGAGCCCCAGGCCGGTCGCCATCACGGCGCGCCGCCGGTGGGCGGCGACCCCGATGGCCGCCGCGGCCAGGACCAGGGTCAGTACGGGGAGCCAGACGCCGGCGATCTGGAGCATGCGGAACCCTTCCCGGAGCGCGCCGAGGTTGTCGTACTCCATCACCTTCACGGACAGGTGGGTCACCGGGATGAGGTCGGCGAAGGGCACGCCGTCAGCGACGAGTTCGCCCTTGACCTGGGCTATGACGGGTGCGACATCGAGGGTGACGGCGTCGCCGTGGCCGGTGCTGAGCGCGTCGAAGAAGGCGGCGTGGGCGGCGCGGTTGGCCGCGTCCCAGGCGGTCCGGTAGGCGGGGGTGCCGGCGAAGGAGTTCAGGGCTTCCCCGAGCAGCGCGTCCACGCCGATCTGGAACGGGCCCGCGTCGATCTGCCCGGCGAGGGCGCGGGTGACCTGCGTGACGACGACTTCCTGGACGGCCTGGTTTTCGGCGAGGGGGGACATGGCGGCGGTGTAGCGGTCGGCGTTGCCCAGCTCGCGGTCGGCCCAGTAGGCGACGGCACTCGCGGGCACCAGCAGGGCCACGAGCGCGATGAGTACCGCCGACAGGATGGTGCGCACGTCACCAGGGAAAGCGCACGCGGGTCCGGGCGCGAGCGGTGTTGCTGCGGGCGGGTGGTGAGCCGTCCGCGCGTGTGACGCCCTTGCCTGCATGATCCTGGACATTTAATATCCAGAATATGAAGATGAGTGAGGGCGTCGAGTGGGCGCTGCACAGCTGCGTCAACCTGGCCTGGAGCGGCCCGGACCGGGCCGTGTCGGCGGCGCGGCTCGCCGCGTGGCACGACCTTCCCCCGGCCTACCTCAACAAGCAGCTCCAGGCGCTGGCCCGGGCGGGCATCGTCACCTCCACCCCCGGTCCCCGGGGCGGCTTCAAGCTGGGCCGCCCGCTCGCCGCCATCTCGCTCATGGACGTGGTCGCCGCCGTCGAGGGGCCCGAAGAGGCCTTCCGGTGCGCGGAGATCAGGCAGAAGGGTCCCGGCGCTGGTCCCGGCGCCGGCGCTGGTGCCGGCGCTGGTGCCGGTGTGGGAGCCCGCGCCGTAGCCGGTGGCGGTGGCCGTGCCGGTGACGCGGTGGCCGAGGCCGTCCCGCCGGCTCCGTCCGGGGGAACTCCGGGTTGCGCCATCGCGCACGCCATGAGCCGGGCCGAGCTGGCCTGGCGCAAGGCCCTGGCGGCCCAGAACCTCGACGAGATCAGGCAGCAGGCCGAACGGCAGGCCCCCGAGGCCCCGGAGCGGCTCCGCGCCTGGCTCGCCGCCCGGTAGCGACCCCACACCGCACCGCACGTACGGACACAGACAACAGAGACGGCAACGGAAACAGGGAGCTCGGCATGACGCGCAGCATCATCAACCCGGCAGGCCTCCACACCCCCACCGACTACGGCTACAGCCACATCGTCTCCGCCCCCGGCGAGCAGGTCTTCATAGCCGGCCAGTACGGCTCGGACGAGAGCGGCCACCTCGTCTCGGAGGACTTCGCCGACCAGGTCGAGCAGGCCTTCGCCAACCTCGGCACCGCCCTCGCGGCCGTCGGCCTCGGCCCCGCCGACGTCGTCCGCATCGGCACGTACATCGTCGGCCACGAGCAGCGGAAGCTGGAGGTCCTCCTCAAGCACCTGCACGCCACGTGGGGTACCGAACTGCCCGCCCAGACCCTGATCGGCGTCGCCGCGCTCGCCCTGCCCGGCATGCTCTTCGAGATCGACGCCGTAGCCGTGCGCACGCCCTGACCATTGATCCACTTGCCGGTCCGCGGCGGCGGGTGTGCCCTGGAGGATGGGAGAGAGGAGCCCGTCATGGCACATGCGGCACCCACCGCCCACAGGCGGCACAGCCGGCGGTCGGCGGACATGGCCCACCTGAGCAGGAGCGCCTACACGGGCCCGCTGCTCCTCGGCCTCGTCTACGGCGTCTGGGCCGCGTTCATCCAGCGCCAGATGGGCCCGGTCGACGCGGGCAACGTCTTCTACGGGATCCTGTGCGGCGTGCTCTTCGCCGGGATCATGTTCGGCCTGGCCCGGGTCGGCCCCCGCATGAAGCGCGAGGTCCACGCCGCTGCGTACGGGGCCTTCGGCGGCATCGCCGTGGGCTACCTGCACAGCCTCACCGGCCAGTCCATCCTCAAGGCCGTCGTGGTCGGCCTGGCCGTCGGCGCGGGCGTCGGCGCGACCGCCTTCTACCGCTATTACACCCACGAGGACTGAGTCCCACGCCATACGCCGGCCACGCCATCGAGACGGTCGGCCTCGTCAAGGTCTTCGGCGACAACCGGGCCGTCGACGGGGTCGACCTGACGGTCCCCGAGGGGACCGTCTACGGCGTGCTCGGCCCCAACGGCGCCGGCAAGACCACCGTGGTGAAGATGCTGGCCACCCTGCTGCGTCCGGACGGCGGGGAGGCACGGGTCTTCGGCAAGGACGTCACCCGCGACCCGGACTCCGTACGCAGCCGGGTCAGTCTCACCGGCCAGTACGCGTCCGTGGACGAGGATCTGACCGGCACCGAGAACCTGGTGCTGCTGGCCCGGCTGCTCGGGCACTCCCGGCCGGCGGCCCGGGAGCGCGCCGCCCAGCTCCTGGAGGCGTTCGGCCTCTCCGCGGCGGCCGGCCGCCAGGTCAAGCAGTACTCGGGCGGCATGCGGCGGCGCATCGACATCGCCGCTTCCATCCTCAACACCCCCGACCTGCTCTTCCTCGACGAGCCGACCACCGGACTCGACCCGCGCAGCCGCAACCAGGTGTGGGAGATCGTGCGCGCCGTCGTCGCGCAGGGCACCACGGTCCTCCTCACGACCCAGTACCTGGACGAGGCCGATCAGCTGGCCTCCCGGATCGCCGTCATCGACCACGGCAAGGTGATCGCCGAGGGCACCAAGGGCGAGTTGAAGGCCTCCGTCGGCTCGGGGAGCGTGCACGTGCGCCTGCGCGACCCGGCCCAGCGGGCCGAAGCCGTGCGGCTGCTGACCGCCGTACTCGACGAATCCGTCGTGTCGGATCCGGACCCCGTCGCGCTGACCGCCCGCGTCGACGACGCACGCTCCGCCGCCGCGGCCCTGGCCGAGCTGGCAGGGGCCGGGATCGTGGTCGACACCTTCGCGCTGGGCCAGCCCAGCCTCGACGAGGTCTTCCTGGCACTGACCGACGACAAGGGGGTGGGGACGTGAGCGTCAACACCGAGCAGAACGGGCCCGCCGGCGCAGCTGTCACCGGGGAGCTGGAGTTCGTCGCCCCGCGCGCCGACCAGCTCGCCGCGCTCCTCGTCTCCGGCCGGCGCCCGCCGCGCCCGAGCGCGCTGTCGGCCTCGCTGACCTTCGGCTGGCGGGCCGTCCTGAAGATCAAGCACGTCCCGGAGCAGCTCTTCGACGTCACCGCTTTCCCGATCATGATGGTGCTGATGTACACGTACCTCTTCGGCGGTGCGCTCGCCGGTTCCCCGGGGACGTACATCCAGACACTGCTGCCGGGCATCCTCGTCATGTCGATCGTGATGATCACGATGTACACGGGGGTCTCCGTCAACACGGACATCGAGAAGGGCGTGTTCGACCGGTTCCGCACGCTGCCGATCTGGCGTCCGTCGACGATGGTCGGCTATCTGCTCGGCGACATGCTGCGCTACACCATCGCCTCCGCGGTGATGCTGGCCGTCGGTCTGATCCTCGGTTTCCGGCCGGCGGGCGGCCTGGTGGGCGTGCTGGCCGGCGTGGGCCTGCTGATGGTCTTCTCGTTCGCCTTCTCATGGGTGTGGACGATGTTCGGGCTGCTGCTCCGCAGCGAGAAGTCCGTCATGGGCGTGAGCATGATGGTGCTGTTCCCGCTCACCTTCCTCAGCAACATCTTCGTAGACCCGACGACCATGCCCGGCTGGCTGCAGGCCTTCGTCAACAACAGCCCGGTCACCCACCTCACCACCGCCGTGCGCGGTCTGATGGCCGGGGAGTGGCCCGCCTCCGCGATCGCCTGGTCACTGGGGTGGTCGGCACTTCTGGTCCTGGTCTTCGGGCCCGTCACGATGCGGCTGTACAACCGCAAGTAGCCGTGCTTCCGGCCGAGACCGAACGGTGGCACCGGTTCCCGCTCCCGTGGCCGAACCTCACATGACCACGCTCCGTTGCCGGGGGGCAGGGGAACCGGTGCTCGTCCACGTCCGGGGGCGGCCCGCTCCTACGCGGCCGAGTCCGCAGTGGCGGTCTGCTGCGGTTCACTCTCGGACTCGCCGGCCACGGCCGGGGTCTTCGGCGGGGCGGCCGGCTCGGCCTGATGGACCGGCGGGGCGAAACGGGTGACCTCGGCGCGGAGCATGGCGTTCAGTGCGGCGTACGGGTCGATGGGCATGGCGGAACCTCACGGTGTTCAGGGAGTGTGGGGGGCTGCGCTGTGAGCTGGGAAGGTGGCGTGCCGGTCGGGCCGGACCCTCCTCGGTCCGCTCAGCAGCGCAGGACCACAGTCCGCACCGTCCGCAGGGAAACCGCCGGTTCGCCCGTCCCCGCGGCACGCCCGCACGGCGGGGCATCCGCATGTTTCACGTGAAACACCGCGAGCGGTGTCCGCTGGACGCCGGGCAGCCCGCGTGCGACCGTCCGTACGGCCGTCCGCGCTTCGGGGTCGGCAGCCGGATCGGACTGGCCCTCTGCGGGCTCGGCGGGGACGGCGGGCGCCGGGGGCGCGGTGGAGGCGGGACGGTACTCGGCAGCAGCGGCGCCGGCCGGCCCGGCGCCGAAGACGCACAGCAGTACGACACAGACCACGGTCAGGGCCCTGGTCAGTGCCGTACGCGTGCGGTGCCTTCCCCTCATGCGAGGGGTGTGCCCCGCCACGCCGAAAGACTCCCGGACGGCTCCCAAGAAGCCCCCGACCGGGCGACGAAGACACCCCCCACGGCGGACGGCCGGGAGGTGCGGCCCGACCCGGTCGGCGGAAGACCCGGCCGGCGGATGTGGCCCGACCCGGTCGGTGCGTGTGGCCGGACTCGGTCACGGGGTGGGTCGCTTCCGTGGTCAGCAGGTGGGTCGCTTGCGAGGTCAGCGGGTGGGTCGCTTCAGGCGCCGCCGGGTGCGGGGCTGCCGCCGGTCAGTGGGTTCGGCGCTGCCCGGTCAGCCGGGCCAGCACGGCGGTCTCGCCGCCGATCAGCCGGAGTTGGGCCCGGTCGGCCGATTCATCGCGGCCCGGAACCGCCCCGGGCGAGACCCGTACGACGGTGAACACGGCCGTACGGCGGTCCGCGCGGGGGATCTCGATGGTCCGGCCCCGCCGCAGCTCGCCGAGACGGAGCCCGTCCCCGGTGACCACGGCGGTCCCGGCCGCACCCGGAGCCGGGCCGCCGGTGTCCCAGGAGACCTCATCGCGCTCGCCGGTCAGCGGCACGTCGACCCCCAGGCTCGGAATGCGCAACCGCAGTGGCCGCGCGGACCGCAGGGGTTCGGTGACCGCCCGCAGCGGCCCGGCGACGGCTCTCGGCGACCGGGCCCCCCGGCCGGCGCCCTGATCGCCGGACTGCTCCAGCTCGCGCACGAGCCGACGGTGGCCGGACAGCCCCAACGCCCGCGAGGGCAGAGCGTCGTCGGTGGTCGCCACCGCGTGCTCGGCACCGTCGGTCCGCTGCAACACCACGATGGTGGTGGACAGCAGAGCCACCGTGAGTGAGGCGACGGCCCACTTGGCGCGGGGCATGGATTTCCTCCTGTCCGGCGCGTACGGCCGGGTCGTGTGAGCAGTGGACACCCGCTCTGCCCATCGGCACCCTGTGAAACACGGGAGACTGACAGGGCGTCACGGGCGTGCCGTCGCCCGTTCCGGGCGTCTTCGCAGCTTGCTACGGGTGCCCCGGCCGACTGCCGGGTCCTGGAGCTGTACACCCGAACGGGTGAGCCGTGCGGGGACATTCCGGGGCGTGCCGACAGGGCGCAGCAGGCGCGCGGCCGTGCAGGCCCACGTGGAGCCAGGTGTGGCGGAATCCGAAGGGTGCTGAGGGCGAGCGCACCGCCGAGTTTTTCTTCGCCGAGTGGCGGCGGTGCAGCGGCGGTTCGGGGTCACGGACACGGCGGGTGTGCGCGCAAGATCATGGGCCGAGGGTCACATGACGACGGCGGCCGTGCCCGCCCCCATCAGTACGGCGGCGAGGTGCATGGCCGGGTGGCCGTAGTCGCCGTACCAGAGGTGGCGGGCCAGGCCGCCGAGGGCGGCCAGGGCGGCGATGACACCGATCTGGCCGAACAGCGTGACGGCGCAGCAGGGGGCCAGGAGCAGCAGGAACGAGTTGAGCCAGAACGGGGCCGCGCCCGTCCAGCCCCGCCATTCCCTGATCACCGTCGGCATGTACTACCGGCCCCCTCATAGTCAACTCATCGGCTGCACAGCCTCCTTGGGTGCGGAGGCGGGCACAAGGGCCCGTTCGGCTAGAAAACCGAAGGCCAGGCCGAAAGTCGTCCACTGCGTGATCCGGATGCCGGGGACGCGAGGCGGAAGTCCCGGATCAGCGCGGCCGGGAAGTCCGCCGGGACCTCGTTGACGCCGGGCAGCAGGTGCCGAGCTTCGGCGCGAGCCGTAGGAGAGGGCGGTGCGCCGGGCGGCCGTCCCCGGGGTCGCCGACGGCCGGTGGGGCCGGCGGGGCGGTTGCGGAGACGGAGTCGGCGGCAGGGGAATCAGTGGCAGGGGAAACCGAGCAGGTGGCGGCCGTCGTGCAGCCACTCGTGGATGGTCTCGCCTTCGAAGATCGCGGTGGCGCCCTGCTCGGCGCCGACGAAGTACAGCAGGACCAGCATCAGGACCCCGGCGAACACCGCCCAGGGCGCCAGCGCGGAGAGCGAGATCGGGGCAATGGCGGGTGCGTTCGTCGTGGGCACGGCGGAGTGGGCCATGGCAGAACCTCCAGAGGGAACACGCGTCCCGGTCAGTGGTGCTCGCGACGACGGTGGCGGGTCTGACTTGCCTCCCCCTCACGGGAGGGTTCACAGTGGCGCGACCGTGCCGGATTCTCACCGGTGCTTCCGTCGGACCGTCGTCATGCAGTTGTGTCGTCCGCGACCGTACCGCGCATACGCTCCCCTTATGAAGACCCCGTTGGTACGAGTCCATCTCGTACGGCCCCCATTGGACGCAGCCGCCCGTCAAGGGCGCTTCGGTCACGCGCGGCCGTGCCCCGGGCGCGAGGGCCTGCGGGGTCTGGACGCGGGGGAGTGGGCGGGGCGCACCCTGGACGAGGTGGCGGCCGAGGACCCGGCGGCCGTGCACGCCTGGCTGACGGATCCCGCGTACGCGCCGCCGGGCGGGGAGTCCGTGGCCGCGCTGATCGCCCGCGTCGGGGCGGAGCTGGCCGGTCTGGCCGTGGGCACGCACCGGGCCGTGGTCGAGCAGGCCGTCGTACGCGCGGCCGTGGTGCATGCCCTGGAACTGCCCGCGGCGGCCTTCTGGCGCCTCGACGTACGGCCGGAGTCGGTGACCGTCCTCACCGGGCGGGCGGGGCGCTGGAACCTCCTGGTGGGGCAACCGGAGGACGGGCCCCAGCAGGAGCAGCAGTGACGGCCTAGGCGACGATCCAGTCGGACGTCGCGATCACCGGCTGCACGCCGTCACGGTGCACGGTGCCCTCGATCAGGCCGTACATGCGGTCCGCCGCGAAGTAGACCTCGTTGTCGTTCTTGAGGCCGAAGGGCTCCAGGTCGACGAGGAAGTGGTGCTTGTTGGGGAGGTTGAGGCGCACCTCGTTGACCTTGGGGCAGTTGTCGAGCACGCGCTCGGCCATCTGATTCAGGGTCTGCTGCAGCGAGTACGAGTACGTCTCCGCGAAGGCTTCCAGCATGTGCTTGCGGACCTTCTTGTACGACTGGTCCCAGTCGTACCCGGCGTCGTCGGCGGCCGGCGCCGCGTGCGCCCAGCGCGCGGTGACCTTGGTCGCCAGGATGCGGTCGTACGCCTCCTGCAGGGTCGTGTACTTGTCCTTGATGTAGCCGTGGAACTCGGAGTTGGTCGAGTTCATCACCGTCAGGTCCTTCAGACCCGAGATGACCTGCAGGCCCGTCGTCTCGCTGTAGGTGATCTGCGCGGTGCGCACCTCCTGGCCCTTGAGGACGAAGGAGTGCTGCTCCTTGCGCGTCGGGACCGGGATCCGCTCCCAGGCGAACTCCTCGATGCGGATCTGCGCTTCGCGGATCGGCCGCTGCGAGGAGACGAAGTGCTTGGCGAGCAGGATGCCGAAGGCCTCGGGGGACTCGATGCCGTGCTCCTTGCCGAAGGCGTACACCGTGTTCTTGGTGGTGTCCGTCGGCAGGCAGTTGGCGTTGTCGCCGGTGAGGTGGACGTCGCGGAACTCGCCGCGGAGCGCGACCGAGACGTTGAGGTCGCGGATCTCGTGCCAGGAACCGTCGCCGCCCTTGCGGGTTACCTTCACGATGCGGTTCTCGGCCTTGCCGTACTGGTTCTGGGCCAGGACGTGCTTGCTCATGCTGTCTTCCTTCGGGTCTCGGGAACACGGAGTCCGGTCGTCTGGATCCCGTACGCCCGGCGTCCAGCGCCCGCCCGAGTCAAGGACGTCCCGCTCCCCGCCGTTCGGCCCTTCGGCGAAGGACCGCCCCGGGACTGACGTGCATCCCGGTCCGTAGGTGCTTGGCCTGTTTTGGTGTCATGGCCTGCACGGATTGCAGCATGTGTACGGCGTCTCAGCCACCGCACGAATCATCCGAACACCGGCACCCACGGATTGGGCGACCGCACAGATGTGCAGGTCAGACGGTGTGTGTGTCCGCCACTGAGAGGGCCTCATCGAGGATCGCCAGCCCCTTGGCGACGTCCTGCGGTGTGATGTTGCAGGCCGGCGCGACGTGGATGCGGTTTCCGGCGATGAGCGGCCAGAGCCCGCCCTTCTTGCACGCGGCCCCGAACTCGGCCATCGGAGCGTTGTCCGCCCCCGCGGCGTTGTACGGGACGAGCGGCTCGCGCGTCGCCCCGTCGCGTACGAGCTCCAGGGCCCAGAAGGTGCCGAGGCCGCGGACCTCCCCGACCGACGGGTGCCGCTCGGCGAGCGCGCGCAGGCCGGGGCCGAGCAGCTCCGCCCCGGTGCGGGCGGACTGCTCGACGATGCCCTCCTCCTCCATGACGTTGATCGTCGCGACGGCGGCCGCACAGGCCAGCACGTGCCCGGAGTAGGTCAGTCCGCCCGGGTAGGGCCGGCGGGCGAAGGTCTCGGCGATGGCGGCGGAGATGGCGACACCGCCGAGGGGCACGTAGCCGCTGGTCACGCCTTTGGCGAAACAGATCAGGTCGGGGGTGACGTCCCAGTGCTCGGCGGCGAACCACTTTCCGGTGCGGCCGAAGCCGACCATGATCTCGTCGAGGATGAAGACGATGCCGTAGCGGTCGCAGAGCGCGCGCACCCCGCGCAGGTAGCCGGCCGGATGCACGAGCACGCCCGGGGCGCCGCCGACGGTCTCCAGGATGATCGCGGCGATGGACTGCGGGCCCTCGAAGACGATGGTGTCCTCGAGGTGGCGCAGCGCGCGCTCGCCCTCCTCGGCCTCGCTCGTCGCGTAGAAGGGCGAGCGGTAGGCGAACGGCCCCCAGAAGTGCACGACACCGGCGGTCGCGGAGTCGTTGCCGAAGCGGCGGGCGTCGCCGGTCAGGTTGATCGCGGTGGAGGTGGCGCCGTGGTACGAGCGGTACGCGGACAGCACCTTGGGCCGGCCGGTGTGCAGGCGGGCCATGCGGACGGCGTTCTCCACGGCCTCGGCGCCGGCGTTCGTGAAGAAGATCTTGTCGAGGTCGCCCGGGGTGCGCTCGGCGATCAGCCGGGCCGCCTCGGAGCGCACGTCGACGGCGAAGCCGGGCGCGACGGTGCACAGCTTGGCCGCCTGCTCCTGGATGGCCGCGGTGACTTTGGGGTGCTGGTAGCCGATGTTGGTGTAGACGAGGGCGCTGGAGAAGTCGAGGAAGCGGTTGCCCTGGTAGTCCCAGAAGTACGACCCCTCGGCACCGGCGACGGCGAGCGGGTCGATCAGCTCCTGCGCCGACCAGGAGTGGAAGACGTGCTTCCGGTCAGCGTCTTTCACGGTGGCGAGGGCGTCGGCTTCTGCGTTCATGAAACGAGCGTAGTTGTCCACGATGTGGACGCGGCGCGGGTCGTCCGGCCGGCGGCGCCCGGCTCCTCGTCCGCGTCGCCGGGCAGGCCGGTGCGCAGCCGCGCCGGAGTCCAGGGCACGCGGGTCGGAGCCGGGTCAGGAGCCGGGACACGGGCATCCGGGACACGCCCAGCCGGTCGCCGGCCTCGGCCCGCGTCAAGTCCCGCCCGAACCGCAGCACGGAACCGGCGGCGGAGCAGTCACGAGCTGAGGCCGAGCTCGGCGAGGTCTGCGGACGTCCGACCCGAGGGCCGCCCGCGGCGGTTCAGGCCAGGGCTTCGCCGTACAGGCGAAACAGCCGGGGCCCGCCGGGCGGGGCCGCGGACGCCAGCCGCGCCCAGGCACCGGCCGCCGCGGACCGAGCCGTCGTCCCCGGCCAGGGCTGCGGCAGCAGCTCCGGCGGGAGGAGCGGATCCGGCAGCATCGCGGCGGAAAAGGCCACGGCCAGCTGCACGGCCTGCGCCAGCCCGGCCACAGCCTCACCGTCCGCAGCCGCCCCACCGTCCGCCAACGTCCCACCGTCCGCAGCCGTCCCGCCCGTGCCTCGCCCGACGCCCGAGGTCCGGCCGCGGGCTGCGGGCGGCCCGACGGCTGCTTGCAGCCCGCCACCGGCCGCCTGGTCCGCCGGCCTGCCGGCCGCCCGCGCCTCGTCGGCCGCCCCGGTCCGGTCCGTTCCTCGCGGCTCGTACGCCGCGCCGCCGTCCGCCCGCCGTCCGTCCGTCGCGTCTGCACCGTCCGCCGCCCCCGCGGGAGCCGAGCCGCCCGCCAGGGCGCGCAGCGCCTCGTACCGGGCCGCGATCTCCGGTAGCGGCCACAGCCGCTCCGCGAGGGCCCGCGGGTCCGTGGTGCCGCCCACCGCCAGGTCCCGGGTGCTCAGGCTGCTCACGGCCTCCGACAGTCCCAGCTCCGCCGCACGCGCCCGCACGTACGGGCCGATCGCGTTCGGCGTGACGTAGAGGCCTCCCTGGACCGGCGCCGCCCCCAGCCCGGTCAGTGCGTCCCGCAGGGCGTCCCGCGACGCGCGCGCGGATTCCGGTACGGCGAAGGCGAAGGCGTGCCAGACCCCGTCCCACGGCTCCAGACCCCGGTCCTGCCGGTACGCGTGCCGTACGAACCCCACCTCGGGTACGAGCGCCGGCACCCCCGCCGCAGGCTCCGCGCCCGCCGGCCGCAGCACGGACCGCCGGCCGCGCCCCTCCACCGCGAACCGCCCCTCCGCCACCAGCCGCTTCACGCACAGCCGCACCTGCTGGTCGGTCATCCCGAGCAGCCCTGCGACCTCGTACAGCTCGCCGCCGTCGACCGTCCCGTCCTCCCGGACCAGTGCGTGCACGACCATCCGGGTAGGGATCCCTCCCGCGCCGCCCGCCCCTCCCGCGCCGTCCGTCCCGCCAGCGCTGCCCGTCCCGCCCATCGCACCCGTCCCGCTCACCGCTCCACCGCCTTGTGCATCGTCGTCACGCCCCCGAATCCCAGCACGTCCCGCAGCCAGGGCGTCCGCTGCACCCGTACCGCCCGGAACCCGTACCGCTCGTACAGCGCCTGCGCCCGGGGGTTCTCCGCGACCACGTCCAACCGGATCCGCCGGCATCCCTGCTCCACGGCGACCGCCTCGATCTCCCGGAGCAGCAGCCCGCCGATCCCCCGGCTGCGCTCGGCGGGGTCCACCGCGATGCCGTCCATGACCAGCTCGCCGCGGGCCGGGGTGCGCTCCATCAAGGCCAGCAGGAACACCCGGTACAGGCCCCGGACGCGCCCGTACCGGGCCCTGACCGCGGCCGCGTCGCCGCCGACCAGGCCGCGCCCGCCCAGCTGGTAGCCCGCCACGCCGACCACCCGGCCGTCGGGGCCGCCGGACAGAGCGGTCACCGCCCGGTCCGCGTGCAGGTGCCCGGCGATGAACCGGCGCCCGTCCTGCGCGGGGCCGAGGGCGCGGCCCAGCTTCCCCGCGAAGGCCTCCCAGTACAGCTCGGCGACGCGCGCGGCGGCCCCCTCGGGCACCCCACGCCGTACTTCCACGCTCTCCGTCGTCATACGCACAAGCATAATACGTTCATTCGCTATACGATCGTTTTTGATGTGAGCGAATGAGCCCACGCATCCGCATAAGAATCCGGAGCCCCTCATGACCGAGCCGCGCACCCCCACCTCTTCCCCCCTCCCCACACCCGCCCGGTCCCGCCGAGGACGCGTCCGCAAGGCCTTCCTGGCCGTTCTCCTCCCGGTCCTCGCCACCGCCCTCCTGCTCACCGGCGTGGTCCTCTGGCAGCACGACTACGACCTCCACGAGGAACGCGTCACCGTCCCCGCCGCCGGCCACGACCTCAACGGCGTGCTCGCCACCCCCACCGGCAAGGGCCCCGGTCCCTTCCCGCTCGTGGTCTTCGTGCACGGCGACGGTGAGGTCGACGCCACCCACGACGGCTTCTACCGTCCCTACTGGGAGGCCTTCGCCCGGGCCGGATACGCCTCGCTCTCCCTCGACAAGCCCGACGACTGGCTCGGCCAGACCATGGACGACCGGGCCCGCGAGACCACCGACGCCATCGCCTGGGCGGTCCGCAGCCGGCCCGAGATCGACGCCGCCCGCATCGGCCTGTGGGGCGCCAGCCAGGCCGGATGGGTGCTGCCCAAGGTGGTGGCGCAGGCCCCGGACCCCGGTGTGCGCTTCGTCATCGCGGTCGGCACGGCCGTGAACTGGGAGCGCCAGGGCGAGTACCACCTGCGGGCCGGGCTGCGCGCGGACGGGGCCGGCGCCGAGCGCACGGCGGCCGCCCTGCGGACCAGGGAGGCCACGCTGGCGCTGCTGCGGCGCGGGGCGACGTACGAGGAGTACCGCGCGAGTCCGGGCGCAGACCCGGAACTCACCGCGGAACGCTGGACGTTCATCAGCCGGAACCACACCGCGGACGCGACCGGGGACCTGCGGGCGATGCGCGACGCGGGAGCGAAGGGTTCAGCGGAGGCCGCGGGGGCCAAGGGATCCGTCCCCGTGCTGCTGATCTCGGGCGCCGACGACCTGAACGTGGACGGCGCCGAGACCGAGGCCGTCTACCGGAGCGTGCTCGCGCCCGGCACGCTCACGGTCCGCCGCTATCCGGGTGCCACCCACTCCCTGCTCCGCACGCCGGTCGAGCGCTCCTCCTGGCGGCTGACCCTGACGGCCGTGTTCGCCCCGCGCGCGCTCTTCCCGCCCGGCCTCCTCGCCGACCAGCGGCGATTCCTGGAGGAACTGCCGCGTGAGAGCCGAAACGGCCCCCGCGGGTGAATGCGGGGGCCGTATGAGGTGCGTGGGAACAGGGCTACTTGTCGGAGTAGCTGAAGTCTCCGACGGTCCAGGCACCGACGTCCTTGACCGCGATCCGGTACATCCCGCCGGTCTCGGGGATGCCCAGGGTGCCCTGGAGGATGCGTGCCACGTGGAAGTGCAGGTGCGAGGGCGCCCCGGTGCTCTGTCTGTCCCGTTCGGGGGAACTGAAGATCTCGGCGAACGGCCCCAGTTGGTCGGAGTCCCGCAGGACCTCGGCCACACGCTGACGCCAGACGCTCTCGGGGGCGAGGCGGCCTGTGATGACCGCGCCGTGCACGACGACGGTCAGGGACATCTGATTGGTCTGCTCCGACTCGACCATGGCGGCGAGATCGAGGAGCAGGTCGTCAGGGATCGACATGGGCAACGACTCTACCAAGCGCCGTCAGGCATCGGCCGGGCTTCCGAGGAGTGCCGAGGCCGTCTGCAGCGGAGTGAGGGCGGGAGCCGGCACGGGGACCGAAAGATCGCGGCAGGTGAAGCCGAGGCGGGTCAGCGCCCGGGTGACCTCACCGGCCGTGAAGTCGCGGCGGTCCTGCCGTGTGATGACCTCGCCGACCTGCTTGACGGGGTAGGTGCGACGGCCGATGATCACGGACGCTCCCGTGACGGGCTCGGCCTTGACGCCCTTCATCTTCTCCTCCACCTCGCTCTTCTCGAGGTCGAAGGGGTATCGGGCGATGACGAAGCGCATGATGCCTCACAGACTGGGCGGAGTACCCGGGACGGAAGAACGGCAGAACGGCAGGACGACGGGCGTGGCGGGCGTGGCGCAGCGGGTCAGGCGGCCATGCCCATGGCGCGGCGCCGCTCCTGGGCGGGGCGGCTGCGCCGCCCGCGGGAGGAGCTCGCGCTGCGCTTGGGGCGCTCCGACTTGGGCGCGGTGATGGTGACGGGGACGCCGGAGGGGGTCTGGGCGCCGGTGATGCGGCTCAGGGCCTCTTCGCCGGAGCGGACCTGGGTGGTCTGCGGGACGATGCCCGCGGCTGCCATCAGACGGGTCATGTCGCGGCGCTGGTTGGGTGTGACGAGGGTGACGACGCTGCCGGACTCGCCGGCGCGCGCGGTGCGGCCGCCGCGGTGGAGGTAGTCCTTGGGGTCGGTGGGCGGGTCGACGTTGACGACGAGGTCGAGGTTGTCGACGTGGATCCCGCGGGCCGCGACGTTGGTCGCCACCAGCACCGTCACGTGTCCGGTCTTGAACTGGGTCAGGGTGCGGGTGCGCTGGGGCTGTGACTTGCCGCCGTGCAGGGCGGCGGCCCGTACTCCGCTGTTCAGCAGGTGGCTGGTGAGCTGGTCGACGGCGTGCTTGGTGTCGAGGAACATGATCACCCGGCCGTCGCGTGCCGCGATCTCGGTGGTGGCCGCGTGCTTGTCGGCGCCGTGGACGTGCAGCACGTGGTGTTCCATCGTGGTGACCGCGCCGGCCGAAGGGTCCACGGAGTGGACCACGGGGTCGGTCAGGTAGCGGCGGACCAGCAGGTCGACGTTGCGGTCCAGGGTGGCGGAGAAGAGCATCCGCTGGCCCTCGGGGCGGACCTGGTCGAGCAGGGCGGTGACCTGGGGCATGAAGCCCATGTCGGCCATCTGGTCGGCCTCGTCCAGGACGGTGATCGCGACCTGGTTGAGCCGGCAGTCACCGCGGTCGATCAGGTCCTTGAGCCGCCCGGGGGTGGCGACGACGACCTCGGCGCCGCCGCGCAGCAGGCCGGCCTGCCGTCCGATGGGCATACCGCCCACGACGGTGGCCGTGCGCAGCTTCATGGCGCGGGCGTAGGGGGCGAGGGCGTCGGTGACCTGCTGGGCCAGCTCGCGGGTGGGGACGAGCACCAGGGCCAGCGGCTGGCGGGGCTCGGCGCGCTGTCCGGCGGTGCGGGCCAGCAGGGCGAGACCGAAGGCCAGGGTCTTGCCGGAGCCGGTACGGCCGCGGCCGAGAACGTCACGGCCCGCGAGGGAGTTCGGCAGCGTCGCGCCCTGGATCGGGAACGGGACGCTCATACCCTCGGTGGCGAGCGCGGCCAGCAGCTGCTCGGGCATGTCGAGGTCGGCGAAGGCCTCGACGGGCGGGAGCGCCGGGGTGATCGTCTTGGGGAGGGCGAATTCGCCCTGGAGGGCGGCGGGGCGGCGGCCGCCGTAGCCGGAACGGCTGGGGCCGCCGGAGCGGCTCGGGGCCGACGAGCCGAAGCGGCTGCCACGGCCGGAGCCGCTTGAGCCGCCGTAGGTGCCGTAGCCGCCGGAGCCGGCGGAGCCGCCCGAACGGGGGCTGCGGGAGGAGCGGTCGTTCGTGCGAGTGGTGCGGTTCATGCAGAACCTTCCTCGATGCGGCGCGTATCGAGGAATTCCCGGCGGGGGGATTCGCGAGAACGAGCCGAAGAAAAGACGAGGCAGAGCGGTGCCCGAAAAGAGCGGGCCGGTCTGCCGTGGAGAGTGCCGCGCTGCGCGTCGTAATGCCGGGGACCGGCGGACGGTGTGCGGGGCGGGGGGCGAGGCGACGCGTCGTGGGACACTGCCGCCCGGCCGGACGATGAGGCGGGCCGGCGCTGAGCGCCGTCACCCGCCGCTCACGCAGCCGTCGCAGACCGACAGGGCGTGAGCGGGGAAAAGCAACGCGCTGAGGCCCGCACCCCAAGGTGCGGGCCTCAGCTGCGTGTACGCGTCAGCGTCAGGCGGGAACGATGTTCTCGGCCTGCGGGCCCTTCTGGCCCTGCGTGACGTCGAAGGTAACCTTCTGGCCTTCCTGAAGCTCACGGAAGCCAGAAGAGGCGATGTTCGAGTAGTGGGCGAACACGTCAGCGCCGCCACCCTCCTGCTCGATGAAGCCGAAGCCCTTTTCCGCGTTGAACCACTTCACGGTGCCAGATGCCATATGAATTCTCCTTTGGGGCAGTGCCCGGACTCGCACTGTGCGAATGCCGGCGTCGCCGTGATGATTGCCCCGTCCGGACCGTGCACATTTCACTGCATGCACCGGAAATAAAAAGTGCGCCCACCTGATGTCCGGTGAGAGCACTTGTAAGTTTTTGGGAACCACAACTGCAACTGACATCACAGTAGCACAGGGGGAACCGGCAGGCGTGGAAACGTTTTCCACCCCGCGCCTCCGCCATGTGAAATCTCGTCGCGAGTCGAGCATAATTCTGCACTTGCAGTAACAGATATCCGACGCCGGAAGTCATATAAACGGTGTCGGTCGCTTCAGGTGCCGCTGCGCCGCCCCCGCATCTCGTCGTTCAGCTTGAGGGCCTCTTCGAGCTGGTCCTCCAAGGCGACGATCCGGCAGGCCGCGTCGACGGGCGTTCCGCCGTCGACGAGCTCCCGGGCGCGGGCGGCGATGCGCAACTGGTAGCGGGAGTAACGGCGGTGGCCGCCGGCCGAGCGGAGCGGGGTGATGAGACGGGCCTCGCCGATGGTGCGCAGGAAGGCGGGTGTGGTGCCGAGCATTTCTGCGGCCCGGCCCATGGTGTAGGCGGGGTAGTCGTCGTCGTCGAGGCTGCCGGCGAGCGGGGACTTCTCAGGGGTCACGTGACGACGCTAACCCTGATGGGAGACCATGTCTACTCTCGCCATGACAGATTTCCTCCAGGATTTCCCCGCGAACTTCTGCGCTCTCCGCGCGATATTTACCCCGTGGCGCGCACCGGCCCGCGCGAACCCGCCCGTCAAGGCGGCAGAACCCGTGGTGTGCCGGTGGAAAAAGCGCCCGTGCGGGCTAACGCCGCCGACGCCTGCCACCGGATTTCGTCCCCGCGGCGGGGAGACACCGCCGCAGAAGCCGGCGTACGAGGCGGCCGTCGCGCAGGGGCGGCGCCGGTCCTGCCGATCCGGCAGGGGAGCGTCCTCGACGGGCCGTGTCCGATGTGACGCAGGTCATGGGGAACGTTCCGGCCGGTCCGCACCCTCTTGCCTTCCGAGGGCACGTCAACGTCAAGGAGGAGGACGGCTATGGGAGTTCCATGGGCCGGTTCGATGAGGCGGCTGTGCGGCGCGGTGACGTCCCTCGCCGCCCGACTCGGCGAGCGGTGAGCGCCACCGCGGACGGAGTCGACCTCGGCGCTCTGGTCCGCTCCGCCCAGCGCGGCGACCGTATGGCCATCCAGGAGCTGCTGGACCTGCTGACCCCGTACGTCGGGCGGCTGTGCGGCCCCATCGCCCTGCAGGACGGGCCGGACGCCGCACAGGAGGCGCTGATCGTGATCTTCCGCAGTATCGGCCAACTCCGTGAGCCGGCCGCGCTGTTCGGTTGGGCGCGGGTGATCGCGGTACGGGAGGCGGTCCGGGTCGCCCGTGCGGCGGCCCGCGCCGTCCCGGATCCGCTCGAGGACGTGCCCGCGCGGGACGATCCGCAGCTCGCCGCCGACGTGCGCGACGTACTGGAGCGGCTCTCCCCGGCGCACCGGGCCGTGCTGGTCCTGCGGGACCTCGAAGGGCTGGACGAACACTCCGTCAGCGCACTCCTCGGGGTGCCCGAACCCACTGTGCGGACCCGGCTCTTCCGGGCCCGCCGCACCTTCCGGAAGGCGTGGGCCCGTTGAAGGATTCCTGGCCGGTCGCCGAACTCGACGCCGTCCGCAGGCTGCGCGTGATCGCCCGCAGCACGCCGGGCACCGGCTTTGCGGAGCGCCTGCTCGACGCTCCCTTCGACCGGGTCTGGGCGCTCGCCTCAGACCTGGAGAACCAGCTGCCCCTCATGATCACCGACATCGGCTCCTTCACCGTGACGTCGGCCGCCGGCGAGCGCCTCGAAGCCACGGCCCGCAGCCCCCTGGGCCTGCGGGCGCGCTTCGACGTCGTGCTGCGCCCCGGCTGGTGCCTCATGCAGAGCCGGTTCGTGCTGGGCGGTATGGCCGCCGTGGCCGAGGAGGGCGGCACCAGGCTGGCCTTCTTCGGCGGGCTGCGCCTGCCGGGGGTCGGGACGGCGGGCCGCCTGCTGCACCCGCTGACGGCCCCGATGGGCGCCAGAGCCCTGAAGCGGCTCACGGACCAGCTGGACGGCCCCCAGGACCGGGACGCGTCCCCGCTCTAGGCCCGCCCAGGGCCCGCCCACGGCCCGCCTAGGCGCCGATGCGGACCAGCGCGAGCGTGATGTTGTCGGGGCCGCCGGCGTCGATGGCGGCCTTCCACAGTTCGAAGGCGGCCCTGCCGTCGTCGTGGACCCGCAGCAGGTCCTCGATCTCCTCGTCGGGCACCGGGTCGGTCAGCCCGTCACTGCACACCAGGTAGCGGTCGCCCTCGGCCACCGAGAAAGCCGCTATGTGGGGCGTGATCGCGTTGTAGCCGCGGCTGCCGCCGAGGACCTGCGTGACGGCCGAGGTGGTGCGGTGCCCCGGCGCCGGCGCGGGACTGTCGTCCACGCTCACCTGGCGCAGGCCGCCCTGCGCCGCGTGGAAGACCTTGCTGTCGCCGACGTTGAACGCCAGCAGCGTCTCCGGCAGGACGAGGGCCCCCGCGACCGTGGTCCCCATCGTGACCAGCTCCGGCCGGCCTTCGGTGGCCGAGTACACCGCGCGGTTGCACAGGCTCAGCGCGTCACTCACGGCCTCCTCGCCGTCCAGTGAGGGACCGAGCGAGGAGAGCTGGCGTACCACGAGCTCGCTGGCCACCTCGCCGGCCGGCTGCCCGCCGAGCCCGTCGGCGACCGCGACGACGAGCGGTCTGCCGAAGGGGAACACGAGCGTCTGGGGATTCTGGGTCACGGTCCCGCACAGGGTCCACGGTCCGACGACGAGACTGTCCTCGTTGTGTCCCCGCATCAGCCCGGCATGACTCAGGGCGGTCACAGCTATGTACGGCACTCGACGTCCCGCCTCTCCGCGACGACAAGGCAACGGCAAGGGCGAGGGCAACGACGACAACGGCAGACGCGTCCCTCTCACCACCATTGTCGCCCCGCTCCGGCATGCGGGGGAGGCCGGGCCGGAGCACCCTGGTCCTGGAGCCGCCTGTCCCCCGACCGGTGGCCCGGCCAGGAAGGACTGCCGCAGATGTTCGCGAGGCTGAGCACCTACCAGGGATCACCGGTCCCCGCGGAGGGGGACGTGACAGCGCATTCGGAGGCGATCGTCAGGCAGGTCCAGGACGTTCCCGGCTTCCGGGGCGTCTACTACCTCGTCGACCGGGCCACGGGTGAAGCCAAGTCGCTGACCCTGTGGGACGACGAGCGGACCATGCAGGACAGCGAGGAGCAGGCCGCCCGGATCCGCGAGGAGACCGCACAGCGGGAGGGCCAGCGGGTCATCTCGGTCGAACGCTTCGAGGTGGGCTTCAGCCACCTGCAGCCGTAGCACGGCCCCCGCCGAAAACGACGTACGAGGAGCGATGGCCATGGGCAAGCTCTCGACCGACCAGCTGCGCGAACGGGTACGCGGTGCGGTCGTCACCCCGGACGACGAGGCCTACGACGAGGCCCGCGCCGTCAACAACGCCATGATCGACCGGAGGCCGGCCGCCGTAGTGCGCTGCGCCAACGCGGGCGACGTCATGGCCGCGGTCGACTTCGCCCGCGAGAACGGGCTCGACCTGGCGGTGCGGGGAGGCGGACACAGCGTGCCCGGCTTCGGCACCTGCGACGACGGCGTGGTGGCCGACCTGTCCGGGATGCGCGGTGTCCGCGTCGACCCCGTACGGCGCACGGCCCGCGCGGAGGGCGGCGCGACCTGGGGCGACTTCAACGCCGCGACGCACGCCTTCGGGCTCGCCACGACCGGCGGGATCATCTCCACCACGGGCATCGGCGGGCTCACCCTCGGCGGCGGCATCGGCTACCTGGCCCGCGGACTGGGCCTGAGCTGCGACAACCTGATCTCGGCCGATGTGGTGACGGCAGACGGGCAGCTCCTCGTGGCGAGCGAGGAGGAGAGCGCGGACCTGTTCTGGGCGCTGCGCGGCGGCAGCGGCAACTTCGGCGCGGTGACCTCGTTCGAGTACCGGCTCAGCCCCGTCAAGGACGTCTACGGCGGACCGATGCTCTTCGAGCTGGAGGACGCCGCCACCGTCCTGCGCTCCTTCACCGAGTACATCGCCGACGCGCCGGAGGAACTGGGCGGCTTCCCGGCCTTCCAGATCGCCCCGCCGCTCCCGTTCATCCCGGAGGACCGGCACGGCGACACCTTCGCCCTGATCGTGGCGTGCTGGTCCGGGCCTCTGGACGAGGGGGAACGCGCCCTGCAGGCCTTCCACGACTTCGCCCCGGTGGTCGCCGAGCACGTCGGCCCCATGCCGTACCCGGCGCTCAACAGCGCCTTCGACGCGCTCGTGCCGCCCGGCCTCCAGCACTACTGGAAGGCCAACTTCGTGACCGAGCTCAGCGACGCCTCGATCGCGGCGCACGTGGAGCACGGCGCCCGCCTGCCCGCCGTGAACTCGACCGTCCACATCTACCCCATCAACGGCGCCTGCCACCGGGTCGCGCCCGACGCGACGGCCTTCTCCTACCGGAACGCGTCGTTCGCCACGGTCATCGCCGGGATGTGGCCCGACCCCGCCGACAACGACTCCAACATCGCCTGGGTCCGCGACTACTACGAGGCGACCGCCCCGCACTCGGAGGAGGGCGGCTACATCAACTTCATGGCCGAGGACGACCAGAGCCGCATCAGGGCCAACTACAAGGGGAACTACGACCGCTTGGTCGAGGTCAAGCGCACCTACGACCCGGGCAACCTGTTCCACATGAACCAGAACATCAAGCCCTAGGGTGAGATCTGCGTACGTCGGCAATACGTTGTCGGGTGTACCGGAAGATCCGGTACACCCGATTCGTCTGCCGCAGGTCCTCAATGCGAGTGCACCGCACGCCCCGCGGGGAGCATCTCGGTGACGACGAAGGCGAACACGACCGCCAGGATCACGACCGGCATCATCGCCGTGCTGCCGAGCAGCAGGACCACCAGCACCACGCTGCTCACCGGCAGCCGCAGCGCGCTCGCCGCGGCCGCCCCCATCCCCGCGGCCATCGCCGGCACGATCCCCAGGCCCGGCAGGGGCGCGAGCAGGACGCCCGTCACGGCGCCCAGGCACAGCGCGGGGAAGACCGGGCCGCCCCGCAGACTGCCGAGGCAGAGGGAGTAGGCGACGCCCTTGAACAGCAGGATGGCGATCAGCGCACCGACGCCCCAGGCGTGCGGGTCGGCGGCCAGTTCGGCGAGCGTCGTCTGACCGGACGCGGCGACCTCTGCGGGTGAACGGCCGGTGATCAGCGCGTAGAGGCAGGCGCAGGCCGCGGCGCCCACGGCGCACAGGACGGTGCGTACGAAGGGGCGGCCCCCGACGTATGCGGCGATCGCCCGGGCTCCGTTCAGCACGGGGTGCAGGGCGAGGGCGAGGGCCACGGCGATCAGGACCGACCAGAGAACGTCGCCCGCGTCCAGGCGTGGGACGGGCACGGACAGGTGCAGGGTGAGGTCTCCGGTCGGCAGCCCGGTCCAGCGTCCGAGTCCCGTGAACACCAGGGAGCCGATGCCGGTGGACAGCAGGGCCGGCAGCATCACCGAGAACAGCTGCGGCCCGCCCACGCCCGCGACCTCGACCAGCAGTACCGCCGCGACCAGCGGATTGCCGAAGATCGCGGCGATGGCCGCCGCGGCTCCCGCGGCGCCCACGAGAGCCGTGCCCTGAGGGGTCGCGGGTGCCTGCGTGAGATCCCGGAACAGCAGGGCCAGCGCGGTGCCCAGGGCGATCAGGGGAGCCTCCGGGCCCAGCACCGCACCGAACGGCAGGCTGGCCGCCGCCGCGAGCACGACGCCCGGCAGTGAGGCCGGCGTGGTGTCGCCCATCTGCACGCCGGCCGCGGGGACGTGACCGCCGCGGCCGCGCAGGTGCGTGACGATCAGGCCGACCGCCGTTCCGGCGAAGAGCAGCAGGGGGAGCGGCCACCACCACGGCGGGGTGCTCCAGCCCAGCGACTCGGGAAGGTCCGCCCACAGCGCGTGTTCCATCTCGTGCAGGGCGACGAGGAACCAGAAGGCGGCCAGGGACACCGGGATGCCGATGAGGGCGCAGAACGCGAGCAGCTTGAGGTAGCCGGGGCTGCGGAGCAAGTGCCGCAGGACGTCGGCCTCCTGCGGCTGTGTTCCGGAGGGCGGTTCGGACCGAGGACGCGACTGCGGCATGGCTCACTTCCTTTCCGCTTCCTCGATGGTCCACCTCAGGGGCGCACTTCGCCGCCGGGGCCACAGGGGGGCACTTCGCCGCCGGGGCCCTCAGGGGCGCACTTCCCGCCAGCGCCTCACGGGGGCTCCTCGTCAGGGCCGATGGCGTCCGAACCGCGCCTGCGCATCCCGAGCCTGACCGCACCGAAGAGGGCTTTGGCGATGACGCCCACGACGATGAGGTCGGCGACCATCTGCACGGTGGTCAGGACACGGCCGGTCCCGGTGACGGGGGCGATGTCCCCGAAGCCCACGGTTGCGAACACCGTGACCGTGAAGTAGAGGGCGTCCGTGCGGTCCAGCGGCTCCGTGAACGAGTTCGGCACCGCCTGGGCGAGCAGGAAGTACGTCGAGGAGAACAGCACGAGGAACAGCGGTACGGCGGTCGCCAGCGCCTCCAGGGCGCGCATCCGGGGGAACTCCGCATGCGCGATGGCGGCGACCTGCCAGGCCGCCAGCAGGCCGAAGAAGACCATGCCCAGACCGAGCGTCACGACGGTGAGTACGCCGAACCCGCTGTTCAGGGGGGCCAGATAGAACAGCGCCGTCAGCAGGACGAGCGAGGCCAAGGAGCGCAGGGCATGGCCCCACAGGGCACGTCGGCGTCGCCGCCCGGCTGCGTTGCGTTCCATGGCCTCAGGAGAACGGGCCGGAGCGCATCCCGCGACCGGAGCGGGGCCACGGGTATCCGCCGGCTGCTGCACCAGGTGCGGGGTCCGCTCGGCATGCGGGTCGGCGGTGGCGCCTGTATCAATGAAGTACCACGTGCATGATCGGAGTCGGGCATGGATGACTATCCACTTCTCAACCTCTTCTGGACGATGCTGTGGTTCTTCCTGTGGGTCATGTGGTTCTTCCTCCTCTTCAAGGTCATCACGGACATCTTCCGTGACCACAGCCTTGGCGGGTGGGGGAAGGCCGGATGGCTCATCCTCGTCCTCGTGCTGCCGTACATCGGCGTTCTCATCTACCTGATCGCCCGCGGCCGCAGCATGCACGAACGGGACGCGAAGCAGGTCAAGGAGAATGAGGAGGCCTTCCGCGCCTACGTGCAGAACGCGGCCGGGGCAGGCGGAGGAGGCAGTTCGGCGGACCAGCTGCACAAACTCTCCGCGCTGAAGGACAAAGGCGACATCACCCAGGAGGAATTCGACCGGGCCAAGGCCAAACTCCTGGTCTGAACGATCGCCCACCGGTTCGGAACGGTCCCGCCCGACCCCGGGCGGGACCTTCTCGGTGTCCGTCGCCTGTCTCCTCGCCCGTTTCCGTCGCGCGTGTCCGTCTCCTCCCCGTCTAGCCGCCCTCGCGGGACGGCCAGACGAGCGGATAGGCCTCGCTTCCGGTGTGCTCGACCCACCGGATCCGCTCCCGTACGACGGCGCGACGGCCTTCGGGGCTCTCTTCCAGCAGCCGGCCGAGCAGGTCGCGCATGGTGCGCAGTGCCATGGGGGAGCCGGCGGCGGCGAAGACGAGGTCGTCCACAGCCATCCGGACGTACTGCTCCCAGTCGGGCACGGGGACCGTCACCCGTACCCGGCCCTCCTCGTCCTCGAAGCGGCCGATGTCCAGCTCCCGTCCGGCGAGGCGGATGAGCAGGTCTTCGAGGCGGCCCATGCTCTCCACGGCGGTCGCGGGGTCGTTGACGGCCGACGAGAGGGCCCGCAGGGTGATGTCGGCGAGCAGCCTGACCGGCAGTTCGGGATCCTGGGCGAAGGTCCGCTCGACGCCGCTGACGACGGCGCGGAGCAGTACCCGCTCGGGGAGTACCCCGCCGCCCGTCACCCGGGCCAGGGGCGTGCCCCGGGACACGGTCCGGCCGGGGGTGACGTGGAACGCGATCGAGCAGTCCCGTTCCCTCGCCGCTCTGACCAGCCGGGCCACGTCGATCTGCTGGAGCACCGCCGCCGGTCCGGGCCAGCGGACGACGACGGGGGCGTCGGTGTTGGTGCCGGCGCCGGTGCCGACGCCCGATCCGCCGTCGTCCGCCGCGCGCGGGGAGCCGGTGGTGGTACGGCCCGGATCGTACGGATGCTCGTACAAGGCGTCGTACAGCCGGTGCGCGCGGGCGGTGATCGCGGTCAGCGAGTGGGCGAGCTGGATCGAGGCGAACGCCTTCAACTGCAGTGCCCACATGAGGGCGAGGGCGACCATCGTGAGCGCCATGCCCGCGGACGGCACGACGACCGAGACCTTCGAACGGGTGCCGACGGCCAGCCCCGAGGTGATGCAGAAGACGAAGACACCGACGGCGAAGGCGAACGCGCGCCAGACGATCGGCTCGTCCCGGAAGAGACTGAGGCGCGGGGTGAAGGTGGTCGCGGAGAACTGCACGACCAGGAACAGCATCGAATAGATGATGCTCACCAGGCTGATGACGCCGAAGCCGATGGTGAACAGCATGGTCGCCACCCGTCCCGCGTCGACCTGCGTGCCCGCCGAGAGCCGGGGGAGCAGCAGGCCCAGCGTCAGCCCGGCGACCGCGCAGACGAGTTGGGAGAGCTCGCGGCGCATCGCGCGCGTGGGCTGGTGGAACATTCAGCCTCCCCCGGAGGGCTCCGACCGATCGCCGGCCCCGCCCCCACGGGCCCCGGCACCGCTCCCACCGGCCCCGGCCCCGGCCCCGGCCCCGTACACGCCGCGCCTGCCGCGCACGCCGCGCGGCCGGCGGTCGGCACGCGACAAGCCTGTCCCTGGTGCGGTGTGCACGTCGGAAGGCGGCTCGGACGGCAGACTCATGGCACTCCCGGGACGACTGAGGCGAACGGGCCGCTCCCCGCCATTGGACCGTTGCCCCAGCCGGACGCGCCTGTTCAGCTGGGCCCTCCAGGTGACCGGTACCGCCGTCGGAGGGCGAGGGGGATGAGGAGGGCCCGGGTCGCGGATCCGGGCCCTCCGGGACGAAGCCGCCGACTGCCTCAAGTGATGCGCCGAAACGGTTCAGCACTTGCGGCCGGGATCAGGTGGCTCGCCCGTAGCGGACGCTCCCGGTCCAGATCCGTTCCAGCCGTACCCGCGTGCCGGGGCGCGGGGCGTGCCAGATTCTGTTGTTTCCGGCGTAGATGCCGACGTGGCCCATGGTCACACCCTTGGGGAAGAAGACCAGATCACCGGGTTCGCGATCGCTCCGCGAGATGTGCTGGGTGTGCTCGTACTGCTGCTCGGCGGTTCGTGGGAGCCGCCGGCCGGCTTTTCGGAACGCGTAGAGCGTCAGGCCGGAGCAGTCGAACCGTTTGGGGCCGGTGGCGCCGTAGGCGTAGGGGGCGCCCTTCTTGGAAGCGGCCACGGCCACGGCCTTGATGCCGTAGGGCGCCGCGGCGGCGCTTTCCGCTTGGGCGGTGGGCCCGGTCGCCGTCCCGGCGGCCAGGAAGATCAAGAGGAAGAAGAGCACGCGGGCTCTGGGGGCGCGGCCAAGGGGTCGGCTGTGCCGAGCGGCCCTGCAAGAGTCCGTCCTGAAATAGGGCATGGCGATACCTCCGCATCCGGATACAAGGAACACCCAGTCGAAGCTGGGCGGATCATGCTTTCGGTGACATGCGTTTCGGCTCTCGATAGCCGCCCAGTGTTCTCCGATGGATTTCGCTATTCACGATCGGACACGGCAGGAATTGTCCCGATTCTGCAACGAATCCGAGACGATATGGAGAAATGAACGTCTGCCCATGTGTCAGAAATTCTGGGGGAGATGACCCTCCGCGGGCGGCTGTGCAGGGGGTCGAACCGCCGTGAGCGGCCGCATTGGATCATGGCTGAAACTCGCCTGTCCATGGTGCTCCGGGACAGTGGTCGTGCCTGCTCCGGCGACCTGTCCTGCGAGCGCTCGGTCCCAAGACTCGGCCGGTTCCTGCCCCGCCTCCCTCGGGAGCATCCCGCCGGGCGAAGGGTCCGGAGTGCCGCGTCCTCCCTCCGGCCCGTTCACGCAGATGGAGTCTCCGCTTCCCCGCGTATGCGGGCCCCGATCCGACGACGGCCCAGGTCGAGCGGACCGCCGAGGAGCAGCCGGCGTACGCGATCCCCGCGTTCCAGCTCGCCGCCGAGAAGCGCTCCTCCGAATAGCGCAGCGGCGTAGCCGGGTCCGGGCCGCGTACGTCTGTGGGTACGGGGCCGGGCCTGACGACCTGACGTGAAGGGCGGCGCAAGCCGGTCGAGGACGCCGAGGGTTTGTGACCCGGATCACTCTCACCGGACCGATGACTTCGCCTTCCCCCGCCGGTCAAACGGGCACGACCTCAACGAGGAAGGCACGTCATGGCACACACGCTCAGCTCCCCCGCCCACGTCGTCCGCTCCACCGCCGCGGCCCGCCCGGCGACACGGGCCCTGCTGGCCGGCGGCCTCGTCGCGGGCCCGGTGTTCCTGGGTGCGGGCGCCGCCCAGGGGTTCGCGCGCGAAGGCTTCGACTTCACCCGCAATGCGATCAGCCAGCTCGCACTCGGCGGCCTCGGGTGGATCCAGGTGGCGAACTTCCTGCTCACCGGCGCCCTGGTCATCGCAGGAGCGTTCGGTATGGGCCGGGCGCTGCACGGGGTCCCCGGTGGGGCCTGGGCCGCGCGCCTGGTCGGCGTGTTCGGGGTCTCGTTCCTGGCCGCCGCCGCGTTCCCCGCGGACGCCGGGGCCGGATTCCCCGCCGGCACCCCCGACGCCACGTCGCTCAGCACGCACGGCGCCGTCCACATGCTCGGCGGCATGCTGGGCTACCTCGCTCTGTGCGCCGCCTTCCTCGTACTGGCACGCTCCCTCGGGTCCCTGGGCCACCGCGGCTGGGCCGTGGCCTCCCGCGTCGCTCCCGTAGGCGTCCTCGCCGGGTTCGCGGGCTCTTCCGCGTCCGTCCTCGCCTTCACCGTGGGCGCCGGGCTCGGCCTGGCAGGCCTGACCGCGCTGACGGCCAGGCTGGTCACCGCGATGCCACGGACGAACCGCTAGCCGGCCCGGCCATCCGGCAACGCCCGGCATCCACGCCACCCACCCGAGCCCCGCCACCCACTCCATTCGCACCAGCGAGCTCATCGCACCCAGGAAGCAGGAACACGCATGACCGGCACCGAGAAGGGCCCCGCGAGCTACTTCCCCTCGATCGAGAAGAAGTACGGCCGCACGATCGCGGAGTGGAAGGACCTCATCCGCACCTCACCCCTGACCAAGCACATGGAACTGGTCTCCTGGCTCAAGTCCGAGCACAGCCTGGGACACGGCCACGCCAATGCCCTGGTCGCCCACACGCTCGCCGAGAACAGCGGCCGGTGAGCGCGTCCTTGACCGCCCTGCCCGGCTGCTGGCGACTCAGGCCCCAGACCGGGCATGGAATCGCCGGGACCACGGTCAATCCTGTGAGCGAGGACGTGTGGGAACGCTGAACGCGACATGAGGGCGGTGTAGCGCCTTCGCCCGGTGTGCTGCCCGGGCTGACGGCTTCTACCGGTCCCACCTGGGCGTCACCCCCTGCACCACGGTGCCCCCGCCGAGGCGGATCACAGCTTCATGGGGCAGCCGATGCATCCTGAGCCGGAAGCTCTCACCTGCATGGCCCCCACCCGCAGGCCGTCAAGGTTCCCCCTACGCAAGATGGCCTGTAGGGCTCCGGACGACGTAACCGGCAGTCCGGTAGGTGCACCCGCGCCGGCACCGGTGAAGCGTCGGCAGCGAAAACAGGAGGCACGCCATGCTCTTCTTCTACAGCAAGGACACGGGGGCCGCCGGATCGGGAAAGCTCGATGCGGGCGGTGACTTCGTCAACCTGAAGGACTTTCCGGCGGGGCAGTTCGGGGAGTGGACCCACGTCGTGCCAGGCGGTGGCCAGCTCTTCTTCTACAACAAGGACACGCGGGCCGCCGGATCGGGAAGGCTCGATGCCGGGGGTGACTTCGTCAGCCTGAAGGACTTCCCGGCCGGACAGTTCGGCGACTGGTCCCACGTCGTGCCCGACGGCGTCCAGGTCTTCTTCTACAGCAAGGGCACGCGGGCCGCCGGGTCGGGAAGGCTCGATGCCGGGGGTGACTTCGTCCACTTGAAGGACTTCCCGGCCGGACAGTTCGGCGACTGGTCCCACGTCCTCTCCGCGGGCGGCGACTTGTCCGCCCGCCTCTTCTTCTACAGCAAGGGCACGCGGGCCGCCGGATCGGGCGAGCTCGACGACGGCGGTGATTTCGTCCACCTGAGGGACTTCCCGGCCGGACAGTTCGGCGACTGGTCCCACATCGCCTTCGACGAAGGCGCCTCCAAGCTCTTCTTCTACAGCAAGGGCACGCGGGCCGCCGGGTCGGGGAGGCTCGACGCCGCAGGTGATTTCGTGCACCTGAAGGATTTTCCGGCGGGGCAGTTCGGCGACTGGACCCACATCGTGCCCGCACGCCGCAGGCTCTTCTTCTACAACAAGAACACGCGGGCGGCTGCAGCGGGCGAGCTCGACGACGGCGGTGATTTCGTCCACCTGAAGGACTTTCCGGCGGGGCAGTTCGGGGACTGGACCCACATCGGTGCGACCCAGGAGGGGATTCTCTGACGGGCGTGCGGTCAGCCGTCCTTGCGGTCATCGGCTCCTAGCTCGCCGCCCCTGCGGCTGGACGTCACCGCGCCGGGCGGGGCGACGATTCATCGGGCGTTGTCCTGCCCAGGGACATTCGGCGCACCGCTTGACCGCATTGGTCATGCCCTGCACCACGAGTTGCCGCTCCCGCGCAAGTTATCCCGTACCGGTGTCGGCCGCCGGCCACCGTCCTCAAGAGCACGGCTGGGCACACGGCCCCTGCCGCGCGCGTCCCGCGCACATCGGCTGATGATGGGAGTACGGCCGAACACGCGGAGCTGATCATGACGGGTTGGCGTGTCAGGGACTACACCCAGGACGATCTCGAAGCGGTGATCCGAGTCGATGCGGAGAGCCGCAGCGCCGGGGAGGCACCTCTCTTCCCGCTCTCGGACGCCGTGGCGGCCCTCCAGGCGCTCCACCCGGCGGTGGTGGCCGCCACCGAGGAGGTGGTGATCGGCGCCGCGGTGAGCAGGGTGGAGGGCGACCAGGCGTGGATCCTGCGCATCAGCATGGCGCCTGCCTGGCGGCACCGGGGGCTGGGCAGCGATTTGATCACGGCTCTCGAGCTCCGGCTGTTCGCCGGTGGCGTTCGAACGGTGCACGCGGTCGTGCCCGACGGCGAGGCCGGCGTCACCGCCCTGCACAACTGCGGCTTCGGCGCCCGTCCGGGCCTGGTCTTCTTCGAGAAGCGCGGGCGAGTGACTCCTCAGGCGGTCAGCATGCTCTCGTCGCTCGGAGCGGAGCTGCCGCCGGGGGGACTGTGGCAGAAGGTCGTGGGCATGCAGAGGGAGAAGCAGCTCATCGAGCGGCGCCTGGTCCTGCCGCTGGCCTATCCCGAACTGGCCACCCAGCACGGAGTGGAGCTGCCGCGGGCGGTGATGCTGTTCGGTCCGCCCGGAACCGGCAAGAGCACGTTCGCGCACGCGATAGCCAGTCGCCTGGGATGGCCCTTCCTCGAGCTGTTCCCCGCCCGTCTGGCCGCCGAGTACGGGCTGGCGAGCGGGCTGAACCGGCGCTTCGACGAGATCGCCCGGCTCGACCACGTCTTGGTCTTCATCGACGAGGTCGAGGAGATCGCGGGGACCCGGAGCGGCGCGGACGCGACCGCGGTCGGCGTCGTCAACGAACTGCTCAAGGCGATCGTCCGCTTCCGGGGTCAGGACGGGCGGCTGCTCGTCTGCGCCACGAACGACGTGACCACGCTCGACTCCGCGTTCCTGAGGCACGGCCGTTTCGACTACGTGCTGCCGATCGGCCCGCCCGACAACCGCGCGAGGACCGCACTGTGGGAGAGCTACCTGGCCCGAGCGGGCGCGGAGGCCGACAGCGTGGTGCTGGCGGCCGCCAGCGAGGGATTCACCCCTGCCGACATTGCCCACGTGGCGCGTACCGTCTCCCAAGACCAGTTCGAGCGCACCTTCGACACCGGAACCCGGGCCCGCCCCACCACTGAGGACTACCTGGGCACCATCGGCGACACCAGGCCCACGGTCAGCGTGGCCATGGCCCAGGAATTCGCCCACCAGACAGAGAAGTTCGCCCGCATCTAGGGGCCTGTCTTCGTGATCAGGCTTGACCCGCGGCCTTCCCTTCCTCATCTGCCTCCATGCGCCGGATTCCCTGGTGGGTGAGGGTGACCATTGCGGGGGTGTTGCCGGGTTCCCAGTCGACGGTGATCAGGCCTTCGCCTGCCAGGTAGGTGCAGGCGGCGGCCAGGTCCTGTTCCGGCACGTGGAGGTCGCGCCGCAGCTGTGCTCCGGTGATGCCGAGGAGGCGGTTGCCTTCGACGGCTTCGTACAGCACCCGGAGCACTTGATCGCGGTAGGTCTTGCGTTCGCGCAGTGTGGCCATGACCGCGTCCTTTCGTGTGTGAGGCTCCGGGGCCGGTCGGGCTTCTCGGATTTCGTCGGAGTGGGCGCCGGTGCCGACGGGGGTCCTGCCGGCGGCCGGCCAGGAGCAGGCCGGGCCGGTGGGTGTTGCCGTGTCCACGGTGAGGTGGAGGCGGGTGTTGCCGTCGAGGGCGGGGTAGCTGCGCTGTTCCGCGCCTGCGAAACAGCGGCGAAGAGTCTCCGCGACCGCTTGGGCGGCTTCGGGAGTGTGCGCGATGATCCGGACCTCGGCGTGCCCGAGCGAGGGCATTGCCTGGGTCTCGATGTACTTCACGTGGGCGTGGTTCCCTTCGGGGCGGGCGAGAGGCCGGCGGGTCGGGACGCCGTGGCGCCCCGACCGCTGCCCCCGGTCGGAGGAAGGTCTGCTCCTCACCAGTCGGCACCCGTGTGGTGGGCTCGACGACCGGTGTCGTCCGGCAGGCCGGGAGGCCTCGGCAGGGGGTCACTGAAGTGGTGGGACTCGATCCGCGCGTCGTGCTGGGCGTTCAGCAGGTGGATCCAGCGCATTCCGATGCCGATCATGAGGATGATCACCGCGATGAGGATGATGGTCTCCACGGAGCTCACCTCCAGGTGTTTTCGGGCAGCGGCACGGTGGATAGGCCTATCGGGTTCCCGAAGGGGGACATGCAGGCCCCGCCTTCGCTCTCCCAGGTGGCTTCCCGGTGCACGGCGTCGCGGATGCCGCGCCCGATGACGGTCTCGTTGGCCATCAGGACGCCTGCGGTGAGGACGCTGCCCGGGATCGCGGCGGCGGCCATCAGCCGGGCGGCGGCTGCGGGGCCGGTCTCGGGCGGGATCACCAGGAGGTCCCAGCGGCCGACGGTGTAGGAGAGCAGGATCAGCTTGTCGGGGTCCTGTTCGGTGAACCAGCCCACATGCAGCATGCGCCCGTCCACGGCAACCGTGTGCGGTACGACCGGCCAGCGGGTGGGATTCACGGTGACGCGGGTGATGCGCCCCCAGGGCTCGTCCAAGGCGGCGGCCAGGGCCGGAAGCTCGGCTTCGAGGTCGCGGGAGTGGGGCCACCAGGCCCCGTCCAGCCGGCCGGCGAGCGTGGTCTCGGGGGTGAGGGACAAGCGTGCCGGGAGCTCTGCGGCGAGGTCGCGGGGCACGGTCCGGTCGAGGGTCGTGGTCATGATGTGGACCTGCCCCCGGACTGCCCGTCGGCAGCCCGGTTCTTAGGCGATCGCCGGAAGTGACACCCGCGTGAAAGCCGGTGTGCGAAGTACTCCCGGTGCTTTCACTGTACGCCTGGTCGGCGCCCTATGACCGCCCTGACCAGGTATTTCCGGCGGGCGATGAAGCGCGCGGCGGGAGTACCGTGAAATGACGGCAGGCCCGCGCACGTCGCCCGACCGGCACCGGCACCGGCACCGGTGCCGACCTGCGACGTAGTGCGGCCGCCCTCCAGACGGGGGAACCCACATGGCCGACTCCGCACCACGGCGACCGCCACCGCCCACAGGGTGTTCGTGTTCGTTCCTTCGACCGTGGCTGCTGCCGAAGCGGCTCGGAGAAGGTGACGCGCAGGGGCGCGGTGCAGATCACGCGAATTCGCCTCGCGAGCAGAGGCGGCTCAGCGTCCGGTGGCCGTGCGTCGACAGCCCAAGGAGTTCGTGCAGACGAAGCGACGTTCCTCGGCCATGGCGGTGCCGCAGGCCGTTGTAGGTCTGCGGCACCGCTCGAGAGCGTCGGGTCAGGACGGGTCGCCGTACTGGAGGCCGCGTCCGTTGGTGCCGACGTAGACGCGGCCGTAGGTGTCGGGGTCGCCGGCGATGACGCCGACGCCGGCGATGCTGCCCCACTGGTGGGCGTCGTCGTTGACTCGGAGCCAGGTGACACCCTTGTCGGTGGAGCGGAAGACTCCGGAGACGTCCTTGACGGTACCGATCAGGTACAGGGCCTGATGGTCGGCGCCCGGCGCGGCCTTGCCGAAGCCCAGGGCGGAGGCGGACTTCACCGTGCTGAGCGTGGCGAAGGTGCGGCCGCCGTCGGTGGAGTGCAGCAGCCCCCCAGTACCGCCGGCGATCCACAGGTCCCCGGCGATGCCGGGAACGGATGCGAGCCGGCCGGCGGGCAGGTTGGTGGCGCGGGCGGTGAAGGTCGCGCCGCCGTCGGTGCTGGCGTAGAGCGCGCCGCCGGCCAGTGAGTAGAAGGTCTTGGCCGAGGAGCGGTCGGCGACGACCACGGCGCCGGTGCCCAGGCCGCTGACCTTCGACCAGCTCGCCCCCTTGTCGGTCGAGCGGTACGGGGCCTGGCCGGCCTGGGTCCAGACGATGGCGGAGCCGTCCGCCGCGAGCGCGATGTGGCCGCTGTCGGCGCCGCCCACCGGCTCTGACATGAAGCCGTTCCAACTGCTGCCGCCGTCGGTGGAGTAGGCGCCGTCCTGCGCGCCGCCACGGCCGACGCGGACCATCACCGAGGGATTGGACTGGGCGAAATCGATGTCGGTGCTGGTGATCATCATCGGCTTGTCCAGTCGCCCGGAGGGCACCCTGGTCAGGGAATCGTGGCGGAAACCGCCCAGGTCGCCCATGGCGGTGACGACGGTGGCGCCGCCAGGCGGGGCGATCACGTCCATCAGCGCGGTCTCCTCCAGCCCACGGGACCCCACAGTCCAGTGGCTGGTGCCGCCGCTGTCGGCGGCCATGGCGTCCTTGCTGCGCCAGATGCCGCTGCCTGTGCCGTACAGCACGTGCCCGGAGTCGAAGGGATCGATGGCCAGGGCGGTCATCCAGTGCCCCACGCCGGTACCGACGTACGGAGCGGCAGAGGCGTCCCGTACCGAGTTCGCGGCCTGCGCCTTCCAGGTCGTACCGCCGTCGGTGCTCCGGTAGAGCTCGTCCTCGGGCCACCAGCGGTCGAGGGTGGTGACCATCACCGTGGACGGCTTCTGCGGGTCGACGGCCAGACCGGAGAACCCGTGGCTGCCGCTGGACGGGGAGACGTTCTTCCACGCCCCGCCCGTCGGCGTGTGCTTCCACACCGAACCCGCCGTCGCGCCGTTGGGTCCGACGGAGTCGGCGTACGTCAGGTACAGCGAGCCGTCACCGGAGAGCACGCCGTGCTGCGGCATCTGGCCGGTGGGCTGCCCGGAGACGGCCTGCCAGGTGCTGCCGCCGTCGGTGGAGCGGTACAGGGAGGTGGACTTGTCGGCGACGCCGACGTAGACCGTCCTGCTGCCGGCCGGGCCGTACGTCACGAAGGAGATGCCGGCGCCGCTGCTCGCCCCGTCCTTGACGGGGAACGACGAGACCTGACTCCATGTCACGCCGTGGTCGGTGCTGCGCCACAGGCCGTTCTTGCGGGTGCCCAGCAGCAGGGTGCCGCTCTCTGCGGGGTTGATCGCCAGCCGTTCGCCCGCCCCGCGGCCGTCCTCGTTGGCGCCCAGCTTGAAGGGCAGGTCGGTGCGCTGGAAGGTGCGGCCCCGGTCCGTGGAGCGCAGGATCGCGCCGTTGCCCGCCCAGTTGTTGGTATAGGTGCCCGTCGCGAGGTAGAGCCGCGCGGGGTCGACGGGGTCGGTGGCCAGCGAATCGATGCCCAGAAGGTTCCAGTCCTTCTCGCCGAGCCAGTCGGTCAGCGGGATCCACTGCTCGGCCGCGGCGTCCCAGCGGTACGCGCCGCCCATGTCGGTGCGCGCGTACAGCAGACCCTTCTCCCGCGGGTTGAACACCAGCCCGGTGACGTAACCGCCGCCCACCACCTGGGCGTTGTTCCACACGTACGGCCGGGCCGCGGGCGTCTGGGTCACGGCCGTCTTCACCAGTTTCCACTGCTGGTTGGTGCTGCCCTTGCCGGGATACTGGATGACTCCCGCGCCGTCGGCCGTGGAGCCCCCGGAGACGTCCAGGACCTGGCCGCTCCCGCGGGAGGTGAAGGTGAAGGCGTCGGAACCGCTCACATCGTCGATCCGCCACTCCTGGGAGGTGGAGGAGCTGTCGGTCTGCTGCTCGGCGGCGGCCGTCCGGGCAGTCGAATGGCCCGCCACACCCAGCACTTTGCCGCTGTTGCGGTTCACCAGTTCGTAGTAGCCGTCCCCGGTGGGTCTCAGCTTCCACTGCTGGTTGGCCGTGTTCTGGTCGGTCCACTGCTGGATGCGGGTGCCGTCGGCGGTCGAGAAGGCGTTGACGTCGATCACCTTGCCGCTGCGTACGGAAACCAGCCGGTAGTAGGCATTGCCGTCGACCGTCGCGGCCTGCGAGTCCTCCTGCACGAACAGGAGGTACGGCACGAGGACGGCGGGCACGCCGAGCAGAAGACCGGTCGCGGTCCAGCGGCGGCGGTGACGCCCGCGGCGCCCGCCGTTCATGGGGTTCTTCATGGGGGGTGTTCTCCTTGCATGCCACCAGAGGAAAGGCGGATCCAGCGACCGCAACGGCCGCTTCCGACGCCTTGTGGTCACAGGCCCCGCAAAAGGTTGCCTTGAGCCGGAAACCTTTTTCAATCGTCGGTCTCTGATGAATGGGCCGTCCACGAGTTGGCCGCCGGCTACCCGGACGCACCCAGATGATGTGTGAAAGTCCGCCATGAAACGCCACTGACAAAGCCCACAATGCGCGGTACCGGCCCCCAAGTCGGCGCGGCCGGTCCAGTGACCCAAGCACCGACTGTGGCCGCATACCCTTGCCGACATCAAGGTGTGGCGTCGTACTCGGTGGATCGCTCTCCTGAGGGAGGTGGGAATGGGGCTCATGAATGCGGACCACGCGAGGCTGGTCGTCGCGGCGCAGGCCGGTGACGATAGGGCGCGCGAGGAGCTGATCGCCGCATACCTGCCGTTGCTCTACAACATCGTCGGGCGAGCGCTGAGCGGACATGCCGACGTCGACGACGTCGTCCAGGAAACCCTGCTGCGCGTGGTGCGCGACCTGCCCGACCTGCGTGCCCCGGAGAGCTTCCGGTCCTGGCTGGTGTCGATCACGCTCCGCCAGATCAATACGTACTGGCACCGGCAACGCGCCCTCGCGGGCCGGACCACCGTCATCGACGAGGCACTCGAGATACCGGACGCCGGCGCCGAACCCGAGGACGTGACGCTCCTGCGTCTGCATGTGTCGGACGAGCGCCGTCAGGTTGTCGAAGCCGGCCGGTGGCTCGACCCGGACCATCGGGTGCTGCTGTCGCTGTGGTGGCAGGAATGCGCCGGCTCGCTGAGCCGTGACGATCTCGCCGCCGCGATGGGGCTCTCTGTCGCCCACGTCGGAGTACGCCTGCAACGCATGCGCGAGCAGCTGGAACTGAGCCGGACGATCGTCGCCGCACTGGAGGCCGAGCCCCGCTGTCCGCAGTTGGACGAGACCGTCGTCGGCTGGGACGGTCTGCGGGCATCGGTGTGGCGCAAGCGCATCGCGCGGCACACCCGCGGCTGCCCGGTCTGCACGGCGACGACGACGACACGGGTTCCGGCCGAACTGCTCCTCCTCACCCTCACACCGCTGGCCGTCCCCGCCGGACTCATCGCCGCGCTGGCCGCCAAGGGCCTGCTGTCGGGTACGGCCGCGAGCGCCGCCGGGCTGGCCACGGCACACGCCGCCGCCGGCACGGCGACGGGGGGCGGCGGTCTGCACAGCTCGCTGATCGGCACACTCCACGCGGTGACCGCTCATCCGCTGGTGGGCCTCGCCACAGGCGCGGTGCTCATCGCCGGGACCGCCGCCTACGTGACCTGGCCCGAACCCGCGCATCGGGTGCCCGGCGTCATCGCCGCTCCCACGGCCGGCGACCCCACGCCGATCCCGTCGCGCACCACCCCGTCGACAGGACCGTCCCCGGTGAGTCCGTCCGCCGTCGCAGCCACTGTTCCGCTGGGTGCACAGTCGCTGGAGTCCGTGGACGACCCCGCCCTGTACCTCACGTATGCCGACGACTTCGCGACGCTCGGCCGAGTCTCCGCGTCCAGCAGCCCGCAGACACGGCAGCGGGCCACCTTCACGGTCATCCAGGGCCTGGCCGACACACGGTGCATCACCTTCCGCGCCGCCGACGGCCGCTATCTGCGCCATCGTGACCTGCGGCTACGGCTGAGCGCCAGCGACGGCAGCGCCCTGTTCCGTGAAGACGCCACCTTCTGTCCGCGCCCCGGGGCGGTCGCCGGGTCGGTAACCCTGCACGCGCACAACTATCCCGGATCGGTCCTCCTCAACCGCGACGGCGGCATCTGGCTCGATGGCTCCGACGGCACTCGGGCCTTCGCGGGCCAGGCGTCCTTCATCGTGCGCAGAGCCTGGGCTTGAGAACCGCTCCTTGAGGGTGTGGGACCGAGTCGCGCAGTGACAGCTGGTGATCCTGCACCACGACCCTGATCCCGCACCACGCCGTTGCCAACCGGCAGTGGACCGAGTGCTGCGCGGAATCCGGCTTCATCCGCATTCCTCGACGGCTGCCTCACCGTGACCGGCCTGAAGGCCGATCACCGCAACCGCCACCGATACCACTCCGAAAACGTTCACTGGTGATCAGCGCGGCGCGCCCTTTCCACAGGGACGACCAGACCGCGGGGTTCGGCATAACGCTTTTTTCCTGCGAGATGCATCACCGAGCATTCGTCGGGGCGGCGCGACTTTTTCGTTACGAGACCGTCCGTCCGGAGGCCTCCATTTCGTGGGGTGCTCTTCCCGCCGCTCGCCACGACGTGCCGGCGCGGGAGGTTCCCCGACTTCACCCGTTGACGTATCCCCTGAAGAAAGCCCCTCCAATGACGCGACACAGCCACGAACCCCGGGCGACCGGTACGCAGGAACGGCTGCACGTCCTGCACCGCACACTCCGCGCGGCGGATCAGGCCGTACCGGCCGAGGCGCGCAAGATCACGGCACCCAGGGTGACCCGCGACCTCCGAGGAGAATCATGAAAGGCCTGCACCGGCTCGGCCGGCGTCGCCGGACACTGACGATAGGACTGTCGGCCGCGGCGCTGGTGGCCGGTGTCGTGACGCTCCTCCCCAGCTCCGCCGGAGCCGCGAACCTGGGTACGCAGGCGGCCCCCTCGGGCAGGTACTTCGGCACCGCAGTGGCCGCCGGCAGGCTCGGCGACTCGCGGTACGCCGCGATCTCGGACCGGGAGTTCAACATGATCACCCCGGAGAACGAGATGAAGTGGGACGCCATCGAACCGTCCCGCGGAAAATTCAACTTCGGCCCCGCCGACCAGATTGCCGACCGTGCGTCGGCACGCGGCCAGCGCTTGCGCGGCCACACCGCGGTCTGGCACTCGCAGCTCCCGTCCTGGGTCGGCTCCATCGGCGACGCGAAGACGCTGCGCAGCGTGATGAACCACCACATCACCACCTTGATGTCCCACTACAAGGGCAGGATCTACGCCTGGGACGTGGTCAACGAGGCGTTCGCCGACGGCTCCCAGCAGCACCGCAGCTCGGTGTTCCAGGACGTGCTGGGCGACGGCTTCATCGAGGAAGCGTTCCGCACCGCCCGGGCGGCCGACTCCTCGGCCAAGCTCTGCTACAACGACTACAACATCGAGAACTGGTCGGACGCCAAGACCCAGGGCGTCTACAGCATGGTCAAGGACTTCAAGTCCCGTGGCGTGCCGATCGACTGTGTCGGCTTCCAGAGCCACTTCGGCGCCGGCGGCCCGCCGTCCAGCTTCCAGACCACCTTGTCCCACTTCGCCGCCCTGGGCGTCGACGTCCAGATCACCGAGCTGGACATCGCCCAGGCGTCGCCCATCCACTACGCCAACACGGTCAAGGCCTGCCTGGCCGTGGCGCGGTGCACCGGCATCACGGTATGGGGTGTCCGTGACAGCGACTCCTGGCGCAGCGGCGACCGCCCCCTGCTGTTCGACGACAACGGCAACCCCAAGCCCGCCTACAGCGCAGTCGTTAACGCCCTCAAGGCCGCCCCCGGGACCAGCACCGGCGGGACCGGTACCGGCGAGATCAAGGGCGTCGCCTCGGGTCGTTGTATCGACATCAACGGCTCCACCACCGTCAACGGCACCCAGGCGCAGCTGTGGGACTGCAACGGACAGACCAACCAGCGCTGGACCTACACCTCCGGCAAGCAGCTGATGATCTACGGCAAGAAGTGCCTGGAAGCCATGGCCCAGGGCACCCGCAACGGCACCGCGGTGGTCATCGGGGACTGCAACGGCGGCGCCGGCCAGCAGTGGAACATCAACACCGACGGCACGATCGCCGGCGTCCGGTCCGGGCTGTGCCTCGACGCCGTCGGCGCTGCCACCGCCAACCGCACCAAGATCCAGCTGCACTCCTGCTGGTCCGGCGGCAACCAGAAGTGGACCGGTCTGCCCGGGACGTCGACCCCGCCAACGCTGCCGGGCGGCACATGCGCTCTTCCGTCGACGTACCGATGGACGTCGACGGGTGCCTTGGCGCAGCCGGCGAACGGGTGGGCCGCGGTGAAGGACTTCACCAGCGTGGTGCACAACGGAAAGCACCTGGTCTACGCGTCGAGCGCGTCGGGATCGTCGTACGGCTCGATGATGTTCAGTCCCTTCACGAACTGGTCGGACATGGCGTCGGCCGGCCAGACCGCGATGGGCCAGCCCACGGTGGCGCCCACGCTGTTCTACTTCGCGCCCAAGAAGATCTGGGTGATGGCGTACCAGTGGGGGGCGTGGCCCTTCATCTACCGCACGTCGAGCGACCCCACGAACCCCCACGGCTGGTCCTCGCCGCAGCCGCTGTTCACCGGTGGCATCCCCCATTCCCCCACCGGCCCGATCGACCAGACCCTGATCGCCGACGGCCAGAACATGTACCTGTTCTTCGCCGGGGACAACGGCAAGATCTATCGGGCGAGCATGCCGATCGGGAACTTCCCGGGCAACTTCGGCTCGTCGTACACGACGGTCATGAGCGACTCGGAGAGCAACCTGTTCGAGGCGCCGCAGGTCTACAAGGTCCAGGGCCAGAACCAGTACCTCATGATCGTCGAGGCGAAGGGTGCGAAGGGGCGCTACTTCCGCTCGTTCACGGCCTCCAGCCTGAGCGGTTCGTGGACCCCGCAGGCCGCCGACGAGAGCAACCCCTTCGCGGGCGCGGCCAACAGCGGCGCCACCTGGACCAACGACATCAGCCATGGTGACCTGGTCCGAAGCAACCCCGACCAGACCATGACCATCGACCCCTGCAACCTGCAGTTCCTCTACCAGGGCAAGTCCCCCACCGCGGGCGGCCCCTACGACCAACTGCCGTACCGGCCGGGTCTCCTCACCCTGAAGCGCTGACCCGCCCGATCCGCGGTGATCGCGATGCGGGGCGGCCTGCAGCGCGGAGACGAGCGGTTCACGGCAGGGCCGACTCCACCTGCTGACCGTCACTCACCGCCTCGAGGGACCCCAGCCGTGCGTCGGCTGGGGTTCCTCTCGCTGGTGGACTTTCACCGTGGGTACGGACCGAAGCACGACGACGCCACCCCGGACACGGGGCCTCGGCGATCCGGCGTAAGGGATAGAGAGGTCTAGGCAACGACGAAGCCCCAGGTCTCTGACCTGGGGCTTTGTTGTGGAGCGGATGACGGGAATCGAACCCGCGCTATAAGCTTGGGAATCTACTGCGCGAAACGCATCCACATAGCAGATGACCTGCGAAGAGGGCCTTAAAGGTGTGGGTGGTGAGAGGGTCGTACTGTAATCAGCCTGGCCGACCGGGACCCCTCTGCCCTGCCCCGCCTGGGCCGGCTCGTGGACGGTGTCTGCCACGACCTGCGGACCGCTGCGACCGATACCGGGAAGGTGGTCCCGCTCGCCGAATGCGTGCCCGACCTCTACCTCGACCGGATCCGTCCCGGCGGACGACTCGACCGCTGGTACCTGCAACGGGACCTGCCGATCGCCCTCCCCCACGCCACCGCGACCCTCACCCTCCGGGAACTGGCCGACCACACCGTCACCGCCAACGGACGACCGCTCACGCTGAACGTCTCCGCCATCATCGGCAGCGCCCGCCATGCCCTCGCACCCGACCGGCGCCGGCTCGCAGGACTGACCCAAGGCGACCCCACCGAGCCCAACATCGCCGACCCGCTGTGCTGGCTCGACTTCGAATTCGCCGGCCGCAACACCGCCGCCGGCGAGGCCGCCAACCTGCTCTGGTACCTCATGGCCATGGGCGGCTGGCTCGTCCCCCGCTACCAGAGCGACGTATACGCCCGCACCCTCCGCCTGGCCCTACCCGCCCAGAACACTCCGAGCATCGACCATCTGCAACTGCACTCCACGACCCGGCACATCGACATCCGGTACTCCTGGAACACCGGCCCCGGCCGCCACGCAGCCCTCGCAGGAGCACTGCACGGGCTCTGCGAGCAGGGCTGGATCGGCATGGCCGACCTGCACGCCTTCCTCGCCCTGCGGATCCTCGGCGTGATCCCGCCGACGCGGCTCAGCGGCCACGACCTGCTGCTCGTCCTCATCAAGCTTGCCGAGAGCCAAGACCCGGCCACCGGCCTCGACAGCTTCTTCACCACCACACCGGCCCCTCATTCCGACCCCCGCGAACGGAGCCGCAATGTCCCTGCCCTTGCTTGAGACGCCCCTCCAGGCCCGGCCACTGCAGGGCCGGACCACCCTCGTCACCGGCGGCGCAACCGGCATCGGCGCCGAGATCGGACGGGCCCTCGCGGCCGCCGGCGCCACCGTCGCCGTCAACCACCTCGGCCGGACTCCGTAGCCCATGCCCTCCTCGCCGCCTTCGCGCGCGATGGAATCCCCGGCATCGCCGTGAACGCCGATCTGACCGACCCCACCGCCGTCCAGACCATGGCCGACCTCGTCCGTGCCGAGATCGGCCCCGTCGACATCCTCGTGAACAACGCCGGCTCCTACCCCCGCGTCCCCTGGCAGGACACCGACGAGGCCGCCTGGAACTACTCCCTCGACGTGAACCTCACCGCCCACTACCGAACCTGCCACGCCTTGACCCCCGGCATGATCGAACGCCGCTGGGGTCGCATCGTGAATATCGGCAGCGTCAACGCCCGCGCCGGCCGCACCAACCTCGTCGCCTACAGCACCGCCAAGGCGGGCCTCCTGGGCCTGACCCGTTCCTTGGCCCGAGAGCTGGGCCCGTACGGGATCTGCGTGAACACGGTCCTGCCCGGCGCCATCCAGGTCGAAGCCGAGACCGTCATCCCCGCACACCACCGCGCCCGCCCGGAAGACCAGATCAACCGCCAGTGCGTCCCGCGACGCGGACGCCCCGAAGACGTCGCGGCCCTGGTCGCGTTCCTCGTGTGCCCCTCCGCCTCGTTCATCACTGGGCAATCCGTCCACGTCGACGGCGGTTGGCTGCTGCACTAAGGGGTCCTAACAAAGGCGTTGGACGTGGCGGTGGGTGATGAGGCAGGTGGCGAGGCCGAGGAAGGCCTCGTGGATGTCGTCGCGTCGTTCCCAC
>NZ_JBSGZI010000037.1:0-66931 GCF_053610945.1 Streptomyces sp. NPDC054849 | reverse complement strand
CCCCCACCGGATTCCGGTGGGGGCCGCCCTTTCTGCGTACGGGTTCAGCGCGTCAGCTGCGGGGCGGCGATGACCACCTTGCCCATGTCGCACCCGGCGTCCACTTTGATGCGCAGGCGCAGGGCGCCGTTCACCTCCACCCTCTTGGTGACCGGCTTGCCGAGGGCGACGAGTTCGGAGAAGGCGGCCGGCTGGCCGTCGAGCGAGATGCTGACCCGGCCCTCCTGGTTGCTGGAACCGTCGTCGATCCCGGCGGTGAAGTCCAGGTACTTCCACTCGCGGTTGAGATCGAATTCGGCGATCGCGTCGCCGTTGCAGCCCAGGTCGGCGAGGAACGCCGCGCCGTACTGCTTGGTGTTGATCTTCGCCGCGCCGACCGTGAACTCGCCGAGTCCGTTCACGGGGTTCATGACCGTCAGATCCGCGGCGTTGACGCCGGGTGCGGTGCCGTTGGCGGGCTTCGACGCGGTGGCGGTGGGCTCCACGAGGGCGTCACCGGTGGCCGACGTGCCGGGCGTGGGTGTGGGCGCCGGGGTGTCGGCGGAAGGCTGCAGGCTGGATGCGGCGGCCGCCGGTCCGTCCGCGCCCGACGCCTTCCCGCCTCCTGTGTCCTTGTCCTTCAGGAGCTGTACGCCGACCACCGCGAGGGCGGCCAGCACCAGCACTGCTCCCACCGAGCCGAGGATCAGAACGGCCCGCCGCTTCTTCGGGCGCGGCGGCTCGGGTGCCGGTGCCGGTGCCGGAGCCGGAGCAGGAGCCGGGTTGAGGTGGTACGTCGGCCCGTACCCGGCGGGCACCGACTCGGGGAGCGGGTCCTGGACCGTGGACGGACCCGGACCCGGATCGGGCGCCGTCGCCGCGGCCGTGGGCACGTACGCCGCGGGCGGCGGCGTGGGCGGTGGCGACACGGGACGGGCGGCCACGGGCGGCGGGGTCGCGGGCTGCGCGGCCACCGGCGGCAGCGTCGCGGGCTGCGGCGGCGGGGCCACCGGAGGCGGCGGCGCGGCCGGTCGCGGCGGGGTGTCCTGGACTGCCCGCTGCGAGGTGGAGGTGGTCGTGGACACGACGGCGTGGCGGACGTCCTTCATCCAGCCGGCCAGGTTCACCGGCCGCTTCCCCGGGTCGGCCGCGTAGATCGAGGTGATCCGCGCCCGCTGCTCGGCGTCCAGTACGGCGATCTGCGGCAGCGCCGCCAGCGCGTGCGCCAGCTGTTCCGGCGTGGCCGGCGGAGACTCCCCGCTCAGCAGGAAGTAGGCGATCGCCCCGAAGGCGTACCGGTCCGTGCCCGGCGTCCGCTTGCCGTCGAACACCTCGGGTGCGGCGTAGCCCGGCGTGAACCAGACCTCCGCCGTCTGGTGGTCGGCGGTCAGCTTGCTCAGGCCGAAGTCGACCAGTGTGGCCTGCCCGTGCGCGTCCACCATCACATTGCCGGGAGAGAGGTCGCCGTGGATGACCTGGCGCCCCGACGGGGTGGCCTTGCCCGAGTGCAGCCAGTCCAGCACGTCGGCCAGCTGCTCCAGCGTGCGCATCACCTCGCGCCGTTCGGCGGCCGTGGAGAGGGTCCGCTCGGCCCGCCAGTCCCGCAGATCCAGTCCGTCGACGTGGTTCATGACGAGGACGAGCGCCCGCCCGGTCAGGGTCGACGACTCCCCGGGCCGGTGGATCGGAGGCCCCTCGAAGTGCTCCCGTACGCCGACGACACCGGGCCGGTGGACGAACCGCAGCAGCTCGGCCTGCTCGTTCCACTTCTGGCTGATCCGGTCGAAGACGTCGGGCGTGATGGTCGTCTTGGAGTCGAGCACCTTGACGACCACGGGCTCGGCGCCGCCCGCGAGTTCGATCTCCGCGAGATAGAGCACGGCCTCCCCGCCGCGCCCGATCGACCGGAGCAGGCGGTACCGGTCGGCCGCCGCGTCCGGTCCGATGTGCAGGTTCTGACTGGTCAATGTCCCCCACCTCAACGTGCTTTGAGTGGGCATCAGCTTCCCGGTGTGAGGTGCGCGCGGTCAATGGGAATCGGAATCCCCGTCGGGGCCCCTCTTTCTGTAGCGATCGTTGAGGCGTTCGGGCGGAACCGGGGCGTGCCCCTCGTCGCCTGCGGGAACCAGCGCAGGCGCGGCCGGCGTCCGGCTCGCGGAACGGGCCACCGGGCACGTTCCGTTCACCGGGCGCCCGGCCGCACGGGCCGCACGGGCTGCGCCCGTCAGCGGATTTCCGGCCCGGACTCCGCCGCGGACTCCGAGGACCCGGACTCGGACCCGGACTCGGACTCGGAACCCGGCGCCGTGAGGAAGGCCAGACGGGCGGGCTTGGCCGGGAGGTAGACCTCCGGCAGGTCGATCTCCGGGAGGACGACCTCCGGTCCGAGCACGAAGCCGGTCCGCTCCATGAGGGCGATGGCCTTGACGTTGCGGGAGTCCGGCTCGACGACCACACGGCGCGCGGTCTCGTCGGAGAACACGAACTCCATGAAGGCGGTCATCAGCGACCCGGTGAAGCCCCGCTCGGCCGCACCCTTGGTCGGGCCGATCAACAGGTGCACGCCGACGTCCCCGGGCTGGACCTCGTAGCACTCGCTGACCCGGTCCTCGGCGCAGTCGTACGTCTGGAACAGCGCGACCTGCTCGCCGTCGCGGCTGACCATGTAGGCGTGGTGGGTGGTGCGCCGGTCGACGTCCTCGTAGATCTCCTGGACCAGGTCGCGGCTGGCCTCGCCCATGCCCCAGAAGCGGGCCCGCTCCTCCATGACCCAGCTGTGGATCAGCGAGGAGTCGGCGGCCGGGTCGACGGGAGTGATCGTGACGGTGCCGAAGCCCTCGACGTGGTGCGTGTGAACGGGCTGTCTCGCGGAGGCGGAGGCGCAGACGGAAGCGGAGGCGGTGGCGGTCATATCGATTCCTTGGTGAGCCGGGTCCAGTCGGTGACGACGGGGACGAGTTCGCAGTGCGCCCACAGGGGGAGCTGATCGCGGTGGTGGGGTGAGCCGGTGACGCCGTCCGCGCCAAGCGGGACGGCCCAGAGGCTGTCCTCGCGGCGGGCCAGGTCCCAGACGTAACGGGCCGCCGACGCGCGGGCGGTGAGGTCGGTGAAGCCCGGCACGGTGGAGGTGGCGTTCACGCAGTCGTGGTCGCCGCCGAGGCCGGGCCAGTCCGCGGCCTCCCGGTCGGGCAGGGCCTGCCAGGGGGTCAGGCGGTGGACCTGCGACCAGGGGGTGTCGGGGGCGCCTGCCGCGGCCGTCTCCTCCAGGGCGGCGCGGACGTGCGCCGCACGGTCGAGGCCGGGGACGAGGGAGGTGGTGAGCAGGCCTTCGAGGGCGTAGCCGATCCGGGGGACCAGGTACAGCCAGGGATGGAACACGTCCGGGCCGTCCGGCGCCCCCCACAGGTCCGCGAAGACGGGATCGGCGGCGAAGCGGCGTACGGTCGCGGCCCGGAAGGCCGAGAACACGGTGGCGTCGGTGCTGTCGGCCTCCATATGCCGGTCCCAGGCCAGCAGCCGGTCGCGCAGTGCCCGAGCCGCCGGCGTCAGGTCCTCGAAGCCCGGGAGCAGGGCGAGCAGGGGCGCGGCCGAGGCCAGGTGGGTGTCGCGGTGTACGCCGGCCATCGCCTTCGCCGACCAGTCCGCGGAGCCGCTGAGCAGCTCGCGGATGCGGTCGGCGCGGTGCGGGGGCGCGAACTCGACGCCGAGCGGGGAGGCGATCCCGCGCGCGTTCGCCATGACGGCGAAGCCCTGCACGGGCTCGGCGGGGGTCGGGGCCCAGCCCTGCCAGGCGTGCTGCGGGTCCCAGGCGGGCACGGGGCGCAGCCGGTTGGTGCGGTGGCGCAGCGGCACGGCGCCCGCGACGCGGTGCAGCAGCCCGCCGGCGGTGTCGGCGGCGTGGACGACGTTGACCGGCTCGGCCCATCCGTCGAGGGCTCGGTCGATGTCGGCGACAGTGCGGGCGCGCAGGAGGGCGGGGAGGGCGGCGAAACCGAGGTCCCGGCGGACCCGGGGCGGGTAGCGCAGGGAGAGGGTCTGCGTACTGCCGTCGGCGTCGGCGCGGGTGTCGCCGCCGAGTTCGCCGTCCGCTCGGACGATCACGGGGCCGCGGGGGGTCTCCAGGATCTCCACCTCGACGTCGTCGCCGCCGGCCACGGTGATGGTCTCGGTGTGGCGGGCGACGGGCTCCCAGACGCCGTCCGGGCCGAGCGCCTCGACGGCGGAGCCCGCGCCGCGGCGCAACTGCTCGACGTACAGGTCCTGGTAGTCGGCCATCGCGTTGGTGATCGCCCAGGCGGCGCTGCCGGTGTGCCCGAAGTGGGCGAGGCCGGGGACGCCGGGGACGGCGAGGCCCAGGACGTCGTAGTCCGGGCAGGAGAGACGGATCTGCTGGTAGACGCCCGGGTCCTCGATGAACCGGTGCGGGTCGCCCGCGATGATCGCCGAGCCGGTGGTGGTGCGGTCTCCCGGCACCAGCCAGCCGTTGCTGCCGGCGGTGCCGGGGCCGTCGGTGGCGAAGAGGGTGACCGCGTCGTCGCCGAGGGCGCGGGCCACGCGCTCACGCCACAGCTTGGTGGCGAAGCCCGCGAAAAGAATGTGCGTGGCGATCCAGATGGCGAGCGGCACCCACGGCTCCCAGGGGGCGGGGGTGAGGCCGGTGCGGGCGAAGCGTTCGTCACGGGCGGCGCCGGCGGCGAGGCCGTCGTTGACGCCCTCCACGTACGCGCGGACCCAGGCGGCGGTGCCGGGGTCGTCGGCGTCCATGGCCTCGAAGCAGAGGCGGGCCGTGTCGGCGAGACGGCACTGGCGGGCGAAGCGGTCCCAGGAGACGGAGTCCGCGCCGAGGAAGGAGGCGCTGGATCCCTCGGCGCGGTGGCGTTCGACCTCGAGCTGCCAGGCGCGGTCGAAGGCGGTGACGCGGCCCTGGGCGTAGGCGAGCCGGAGTTCGTCGGATGCGCGGAGGTGGGGGATGCCCCAGGGGTCGCGGTAGACGTCGTACGATGCCGGGGTCTCCCCGCGGGGCCCGCGCTGGGCCTGTGCGTACGACTCCGGGTCGCTCTCGCTGCTCACACTGCTCACGCTGGTCACACTCTCCCCAAGGTGCATTAGGTTAGGCTGCCCTAACTATAGAGGCGCACAGGGGAGGGGTTGGACATGGCTGTCGGCAAGGGCTGGGAGGGCGTGGTCCTGAAGCTCATGCGGGGCAAGGACTTCACGTTCACGGTGACGGGGGCGGAAGACGTCACGGAGCACTACCGGCGGGTGTACTTCACCGACGGCGGGCTGCTGGCGGCCGCAGGCGAGTCGCTGCACCCGACGATGTGGGTGCGGGTCTGGTTCCAGGGCGCAAACAAGCCGCACCAGCGCGCGTACACGCTGGTGGACCCGGATCCGGCCGCGGGCACGTTCTGCTTCGAATTCGCCCTGCACGACGGGGTCGCCAGCGATTGGGCGCGTGGCGCCGAGGTGGGCGACACGATCGACGCCACCGTCCAGGGCACCGGGTTCACCGCCCCGACGCCGTCTCCGGAACGTCTGCTGGTCATCGGCGACCCGGCGTCCCTCCCGGCGGTCAACTCGCTGCTGGACGCCTTCCCGCAGACACCCGCGACCATCTGGTTCGAGACGCAGCACGACTCGGACGCGGAGCTGCCCGTACGGATGGACGCCGGCCGGCACGACATCCGCCGGGTGCCGCGGGGCGGCACGGCTCTGGTCGACCGGGTCAGGGCCGAGCTCCCGGAGCTGGTCGGGGACCCGGAGTCGGCGTACGTCTGGCTGGCGTGCGACACGGTGACGACGCGCACCCTGACGGCGTACCTGCGCAAGGAACTCGCCGTGCCGAAGCACCGGGTGAACGGACTGGGGTACTGGCGGGCCGGGGCCTGAGGCGCCGACGGCCGCCCGAAGCCCGACCAGGGCGGTTGCCCGAGGCGAGACCCGGGCGGCCGTCCGAGAAGCGGGCCAGGGCGGTGCCCGACTGCGAGCCGGGCGGCGCCTGAGGTGCCGAGGCGAGCGGCGCCTGAGGTGCCGGGGCGGGCGGTGCCCAAGGTGCCGGGGCGGGCGGTGCCCGAGGTGCCGGGGCGGGCGGCCGTCCGCAGTGCGGGCTCAGGCACCGGTGGCGCCGTCGATGCCCTCGCGGAGGAAGTCGGCGTGTCCGTTGTGCCGGGCGTACTCGTGAATCAGGTGGAGCATGACCAGGCGCAGCGAGGCCGCCTCCTTCCAGCTCGGCACGTACGCCGTCACGTCCAGGGACCCGGCGGCGGCCTCGATTCGACGGGCGTGCGCGACCTCGTCCTGCCAGGCGGTGAAAGCCTCGGCGCGGCTGGAGCCCGAGGCGTCGTAGGCGGCCTGGAAGTCGTGCGTGTCCGACCACAGGTGCGGGAGGTCCTCGCCACTCAGGACGCGACGGAACCAGTGCCGCTCCACCTCGGCCATGTGCCGGACCAGCCCCAGCAGGGACAGCGTGGACGGCGGCATCGACGCGCGGCGCAGCTGCTCGTCGCTGAGGCCCTCGCACTTCCAGGCGAGCGTGGCCCGGTGGTAGTCGAGGAAGGTGCGGAGGGTTTCGCGTTCGTCACCTGTGAGGGGCGGGCTGATGCGTTCCATGAGCCGATCCTGCCCGTTGATCCACAACCGCGAACCCCTGTTTCCTCGTCGCACGGCCCAAGCTCCGGGGCAGACCTTTGGCTGGACGCCAGGGCTGGACGCCAGGGCTGGACGCCAGGGGCCGGGCCTCAGGGCCGGACCCCAGGGGTGCCTTGCCGCTCACGCCGGGCTCCCCCCGCAGTGTGTCTAGGCCTGCGACCACATGTAGGGCACCGTCACGCCCAGGACCCCGAAGCCCAGTCGCTCCAGGATCGGACGGCTGTCGTCGGACGCGTCCACCTGGAGGTACGGGATGCCGCGCTCCGCCGCCAGGCGGGCGCGGTGGGTGACCAGCAGGCGGTAGATGCCGCGGCCGCGCCATTGCGGGATCGTGCCGCCGCCCCACAGGCCCGCGAAGGCCGTGCCCGGCTGCATCTCCATCCGGGCCGCGCTCACCGGGGTGTCGCCCGCCATGGCGAGCACCGCCGCGATGTTCTCCGGCTCGCTCCGCAGCATGCCGAGCACATGCTTCCGGATGCGCGGCCGCTCCGTTCCGAACGCCCCCGCGTGGACGGACATCATCAAGTCGACCCCGGCCTCGTCCGTGACCGTCCGCAGGGTGATCCCCTCCGGCGGCTCCACCGGCAACTGCGCGAGCTCGGCCACCCGGCCCACCATCAGGGTCTCGGGCGGCTCCGGTACGAAGCCCGCCGCCCGCAACCGGTCCGCCAGATCCGCCGGCCCGTCGTGGCCGTACAGCTTCCACTCGAACTCCGGACACCCCCGGCCCGCGAAGTACGCCACCTGCGCCGCGATCTCCGCATCCGCGGTCTCCTCGTCGAGGTCCGACCAGAGCACACCGTTCCATCCGAGGCCGGGCACGCTCTGCCGTACGACCGCACCCGCACGCTCCACCCGGGCCTGCGCGGCGTCCGGCTGCGCACCCTCGCGCATCTCCGCGTCGTACCGGGCGCGCACCTTCAGAAGTTCATCAAGATCCATCGTCGTCGTCATCGGCCCAGCTCACCAGTGTCCGGTCGGCCGGCACAACTGCATTAGCCTCGCCCCGTGAACGACGACTCCACCATCTACACCGGCAAGGCCGCCCCCGACGCGGCCGCCGACCGCGGCTGGCTCCTCGGCCACTTCAAGGACCCCGCCGATCCCCGCCACAGCGAGGACGTGGAGATCAAATGGGGCGTCCACCCGAAGGGCGACGCACGGGAGCGGTGGGCGACCGCCGAGAAGCGCACCGCACTGCTGGTGCTGATCAGCGGACGCTTCCGGCTGGAGTTCCCGGGGCGGACCGTCGTCCTCGCCGAGCAGGGGGACTACGTGCTCTGGGGCCGTGGCGTCGACCACTCCTGGTACGCGGAGGAGGACGCGGTGGTCCTCACCGTCCGGTGGCCCTCGATCCCCGGCTACCGGGTGGACGAGCCCGAAGGACGGGCGGCGGCCGCGCAGGACGCGGACCTCCTGCCGCGGTGACCCACGTCCCGCATGCTCCAGGCTTCTGTGACGATGCACACGAAAGGGGCCAACGATCACGAAACGCTGAGATCGTGGAGGGTGCGGGCCATCTGAGCCGAACCCCTGGGGCGATCCCCCGGACGGACGGCCGGGCCTTCACGCGTTCATGCGTTCTTTGCGACGGGCTGCCCCCGGTAAAGATCCGAACCACCAGGGAGCACGTCCGTTGGCAGTAATCGCACGGTGGTGCATGCGCCACCGTCTCCTCGCCGTGCTGATCTGGCTGCTCGCACTCGGCGCGACCGCGGTGGCCGCAGGAACCGCCGGAGCGGCGTTCTCCAACGACTACGAGGTCCCCGGGACCGAGTCCGGCAAGGCGAACGACCTCCTGCGCGAGGGCTTCCACGGCCAGGGCGGGGACACCGACACCATCGTGTGGCGGGCCCCGCACCAGCAGAACGTGCGCACGCCGGACATCGAGCAGCGCATGACCCGGGCACTCGAAGCCGTCGCCGGGCTCCCCGGCGTCGGATCGGTCGCCGGACCCTACGGCCCCGGCCCCGAGAGCGCCGCGCAGATCAGCCCCGACGGGCGCACCGCCTACGCCGTGGTGACCTTCGACCAGCTGGCGGACTCCGTCCCCAAGGCCCAGGCCAAGGCGGTCGTCGACGCCGCGAAGAACGCCACCACCGAGGCCGACGGACTCCAGGTCGAACTGGGGGGCCGCGCCATCCAGCTCACCGAGGCCCCCACCGCGCACCTCGCCGAGATCATCGGGGTCGCCGTCGCGGCCCTGGTCCTCTTCCTCGCCTTCGGCTCGCTCGCCGCGAGCCTGCTGCCCATCGCGACCGCCCTGGTCAGCGTCGGCACCGCCTATTTCGGCATCACCCTGCTCGGGCACGCGATGCCGGTCGCCGACTTCGCGCCGATGCTCGGCACCCTCATCGGCCTCGGCGTCGGCATCGACTACGCGCTGTTCATCGTCACCCGGCACCGCAAGGCCCTCGCACGGGGCCTCGCGGTCGAGGAGGCGGCCGAGAGCGCCGTCGCCACCACCGGCCGGGCCGTCGTCTTCGCCGGTGCCACCGTCTGCATCGCCCTGCTCGGCATGCTGGTGCTGCGGCTGAACTTCCTCAACGGCGTCGCCATAGCGGCCTCGGTGACGGTCGTCCTGACGGTCGCCGCCTCGGTCACCCTGCTGCCCGCCCTCCTCTCGTACATCGGCATGCGCGCCCTCTCGCGCCGCGAGCGCCGCAAGCTCGCCGCCGAGGGCCCGCAGCCCGGGCAGATCTCCGGCTTCGCCGCCCGGTGGTCCGGCTTCGTCGAGCGCCACCCCAAGCTGCTGGGCCTCGTCGCCACCGCGGTCATGCTGGTGCTGGCCCTGCCCACCCTCTCCCTCCACCTGGGCACCTCCGACCAGGGCAACAACCCGGCCACCTCCACCACCCGGCAGGCCTACGACCTGCTGGCCGACGGGTTCGGGCCCGGCACGAACGGCCCGCTCACCGTCGTCGCCCGCCTGGACGGCGCCGGCGACCGGCTCGCCGTCGACCAGCTGGCGCAGGCGCTCCGCACGACGAAGGGCGTCGCCTCCACCGGCCCCGCCGTCCTCAACCGCAGCGGGGACACCGCCGTCCTGACCGTCGTACCGGACTTCTCCCCGCAGTCCCGGGCCACGAGCGATCTCGTCGACACGCTTCGTCAGGACGTCATCCCGCGGGCCGGGCACGGCAACTCCATGGAGGTCCACGTCGGCGGTGTGACGGCCGCCTACGACGACTTCGCCGAGGTCATCGTCGGGAAGCTGCCGCTCTTCGTCGGCGTGGTCGTCGCCCTCGGCTGCGTGCTCCTGCTGCTGGCCTTCCGGTCCATCGGCATCCCGGTCAAGGCGGCGGCTATGAACGTCGCCGCCGTCGCCTCCTCCTTCGGCGTCGTGGTCGCGATCTTCCAGTGGGGCTGGGGCAGCGAGCTGCTGGGCCTGGGCAGCGCCGGGCCCATCGAGCCCTTCCTGCCCGTGATCATGGTGTCCGTCCTCTTCGGACTGTCGATGGACTACCAGGTCTTCCTCGTCAGCCGGATGTACGAGGAGTGGCTGGAGACCGGCGACAACCGGCGGGCCGTGCGCGTGGGCCTCGCCGAGACCAGCCGGGTCATCAACTCGGCGGCCGTCATCATGATCTCCGTCTTCCTGGCCTTCGTGCTCAGCGGCGACCGGATCATCGCGATGTTCGGCATCGCGCTCGCCGCGGCCGTGGCCCTCGACGCCTTCGTGCTGCGCACCCTCCTCGTCCCGGCCCTCATGCACATGCTCGGCGGAGCCAACTGGTGGCTGCCCGCCTGGCTCGAGCGGCGGCTGCCCAAGATCAGCATCGAGCCCCCGGAACACCGTCCTCATGCGAAACTTCCGGCACAGCGGCCCGACGCCTTCCCCGCCACGAGCGAGGACAGCCCCGAGCCGGCCACAGCCTCCCGGTGATCCGGCAACCCGCCGCACGAGACCCAAGGAAGAAGCCGCATGTTCTCGATAGACCTCGCCGAAGGTGCCCAGCTGTTCCCGCTGGAAGCCCGGCACGCCGAGGAGTTCTTCGCCCACATCGAGCGGGGACGCGAGTTCATCGGCCGGTACGTGCCCTTCCCGGACCGGTCCCCAGACGTCGAGTCCGCCCGAACCCTGCTGGCCAAGTACGCGGTCAAGGCCGGTGAGGACGGCGCGCGGTTCTTCGGCATCCGGCTCGACGGCACCCTGGTGGGCGGGGTCCTCTTCCCCGCGTTCGAAGCGGACACCGGCAACTGCGAGATCGGGTGCTGGCTGGAGCCCGCCGCGGCCGGCCGCGGCCTGGTGACCAAGGCCTGCCGGGTCCTGATCGACTACGCCTTCGGCGAGCGCGGCATGCACCGCATCGAGTGGCACGCCGCCTCCGCCAACCAGAAGAGCCTCGCCGTGGCCGAGCGCCTCGGGATGACCCGCGAGGGTGTCCTGCGGCAGAACCACCTCCACCGCGGCGTCCGCCAGGACACCGAGGTCTGGTCGATCCTCGCTCACGAGTGGGCCGCGGCCCGATCCGCCTAGTGTCCGAACGGGCCCCGCCGACCGCGGGGCCCGCTGTGGCCACAACCAGCGGATTCTCAGAAAACTCTCAGACAGGGCGCCTACGGTGCCCCGCATGGACACCACCAAGCCCCCCGCCCCGAACGCCTCCGAGGCGGACACCCCTCCGGTCGCCCTCGAGAAGGCCGATACCCCCCCGCCCGCCGAGGCCGAAGCCGACGCCGCACTCACCGAAGCGGATCTGGACGACGACACGTTCGCCGAGGACCGGGCCGAGGACGAGGAGCCGGGCCACGTCGGATCCGCAGCCTCCGCGATCGTGGCGGCGGGTCTCGGTGTCGTCGCCCTCAGCGGAAGCTGGGTCGCGGGCATCGTGTCCGAGCGCGCGAGCGTCGCCGCCCGCCTGGAGCTGAGCCAGGCCGCCGACGCCAACGCGCAGATCGCCGCCCAGTTCGTCGACCCGTGGCACACCACCGCGATGGTGAACGGCGTCTTCTCCGCCCTGGCCCTCATCATCGCCACCTTCGTGCTGGCCCTCCCCGCCTTCAGCACCCCCGAGCGCATCCTCCCCACCTGGGTGCGGTCCGTCTCCTGGGCGGGCATCGGCCTGGGCGCGCTGGGCATCCTGCTCTTCGTCCTCATGTACTTCGACCTCCTCCTCGCCGTCCCCAAGGCAGCCGGCTAGGCACCGGCCCGGCCGGGCCTAGGTACTGCCTTAGGTCTCCGCGGGCCGTCCGGGGGAGCGACGGCCCCGGACTAAGGCCCCCCGCGCCGGCAGATGCGGCATGCGACCGATGTGCCGGTACCCCCTGGGGCGCGAATCTTGGATCACACCGAACGAGGTGCCCGAGAAACGCGACCAGGGAGTACGAGATGTTCGAGTACGAGATCGCCACCGCCGCCCGCCGCGCCGACCTCCTGCGCGAGGCCGCCGAGTTCCGCACGGTCCGCAGGGCGCAGCAGGCGCGCCGCGCCTCCTTGCAGAGCCAGGAATCCGGAGGGCCGGTGAGAGGGCTCCGCAGTCGCCTCACCCGCTCCGCCCGCCCCGCGCCCCGACCCGCGTGAACTGACCGGTGATGAGGAGCGCTCCGATAACGAGTGCCGCCGGACAGGACGTCTGTGCGATGCTCGGCGGCGTGGAGACCAGATCTGTCAGCCCGGTGTTCGTCGGCCGAGCCGACGAACTGGCCCTGCTCACCGACGCACTGACCCGCGCCGAAGGCCAGGAGCCGCAGGCCATGCTCATCGGCGGAGAGGCCGGGGTCGGCAAGACCCGCCTCACCGAGGAATTCCTCTGCGAAGCGGACCGCCGCGGGGCGGTCGTTGCCGTCGGAGGCTGTGTGGAGATCGGGGCGGAGGGACTTCCCTTCGCCCCGTTCTCGACGGCCCTGCGCACCCTGCACCGCCTGCTCCCCGAGGAGTTGGCCGCCGCTGCCGCTGGGCAGGAGGACGAACTCGCCCGGATCCTTCCCGAACTGGGCGACACCCCGCGCGGACCGCACGACGAGGAGAGCACCGCCCGGCTCTTCGAACTGACGGCCCGGATGCTGGAGCGGCTCGCCGCCGACCGCACCGTCGTCCTCGTCCTGGAAGACCTGCACTGGGCTGACACCTCCACCCGGCACCTGCTCTCCTACCTCTTCCGCACCCTCGGCAGCGGCCGTCTCGTCGTCGTCGCCACCTACCGCGCGGACGACGTCCACCGCCGCCACCCACTGCGCCCCCTCCTCGCCGAACTCGACCGGCTCCGCACCGTCCAGCGCATCGAGCTGTCCCGCTTCAGCCGGGCGGAGGTGCGCCGCCAGCTCGCCGGCATCCTCGCCGCGCAGCCCGACGAGGACTTCGTGGACTCCGTGTTCGACCGGTCCGACGGCAACGCCTTCTTCGTCGAGGAACTCGTCGCCTCCCGCGAGAGCGGCTGCCGCACCGGGCTCACCGAATCCCTGCGCGACCTGCTCCTCGTGCGCGTCGAGGTCCTGCCCGACGAGACCCAGAGCCTGTTGCGCATCGTCGCCGAGGGCGGCTCCACCGTGGAATACCCGCTGCTGCGCGCGGTCGCCGGGCTCACCGAAGACGAGCTGATCGAGGCGCTGAGGGCCGCGGTCGGCGCCAACATCCTGCTCGCCACCCCGGACGGCGACGGCTACCGCTTCCGGCACTCGCTGGTCCGCGAGGCCGTCAGCGACGACCTGCTGCCCGGCGAGCGCGCCCGCGTCAACCGCCGCTACGCCGAGGCCCTTGAGGCCGACGCGTCGCTGATCCGCGCCGAGGAACGGGTCATCAGGCTGGCCAGCTACTGGTACCACGCGAACGACCCCGCCAAGGCGCTGCCCGCCGTGCTGGTCGCCTCCGTCGCCGCACGCCTCCGGCACGCCTACTCCGAGCAGCTGCGTCTGCTGGACCGGGCCATGGATTTGTGGGACAGCGCCCCGCAGGAGGTCCGCGAGGCACTGCGCCCGGCGGACTACACCGACGTGTATCCGCCGTGCGGCTGTGACCCGGCCACCACCCCGCTCCAGCGGCTCGACCTGCTGGCCGAGGCGACCGTCGCGGCACGGTACGGAGGAGACCGCGAACGCGCACTGAAGATCACGAAGACGGCGCTGCGCCTGCTGGAGGAGGAGGGGGACCCGCTGCGGTCCGCCTGGTTCTGGACCGAACGCTCCCGGCTGGTCACCGGCCTCGGGCGCGGCGACGGCTGGGAGGAGATCGCCAAGGCGCAGGACCTCGTCCGGGGGCTGCCCCCGTCGCGGGTACACGCCGAGGTCCTGGTCTGGGCCGCGGGCTGGGGCATGCTCCACAAGCCCGGCCCCGACAACCTCGCCGCAGCCGAACGGGCCGTCGAGTACGCGCGGATGGTCGGAGCCGAGGACACCGAACTCAACGCCCGCATCACGGTCGGCTGCCTGCTCACCGACGCGGGCGACCGCTCGGGCGGCCTCGCCGAGATGCACGCGGTCAGAGAACGGGCCACGGAACTCGGGCTCACCATGCTGGCAGGACGTGCGCATATCAACCTCACCTCTCAGTTGGAAAGCATGGGCCGGTCCCGCGAAGCCGTGGAACTGGCCGAACAAGGGGCTGAACTGGTCAGAAGGTCCCGGCTCCTGGACACCGAGGCCTGGGTCTGCGGGAACATGGCCGAGAGTCTCTACAGCCTCGGCCGCTGGGACGAGGCCGCCGAGGCGGCCCGGCGCACCGTGCTCGTCGGCCAGAGCGCGGCTCCGCGCGGTTCAGGCTCCGCGCGGCTGGCCTACCTGGCCCTGGCGCGGGGCGAGTTGACCGAGGCGGCCCACCAGTTCGCCGCCGCCCGTGCCCACTTCGGCACGCACGGCGCCCAGCCCCAGCACCGGATACCGCTGTACCGCCTCGCGATCGGGCTCGCCGCGGGGGCGGGCAGGATCGCCGACGTCCGCGCCGAGACGATCGCCGCCGTCGCCTACGGATTCCCGCTCGGGCAGCACCGCTACGCCTGGCCGCTGCTGCTGGCCTCCGCCTCCGCCGAGGCGGACGCCCGGGGGCTTCCGGCCGCCGACGCCGGCCGGGACGCCGCCCTCGACGTGCTGCACACCGCCGCACGCTCCCTTGCCACTCCGGTCCCGGTGTGGGCGGCCCATGCCGAGTACGTCCGGGCCGAGCTGCTGCGGGCCGAAGCCCGAGACACCGTCGCCGACTGGGCCGCCGTCGAGGAGGCCATCCGCCCGCTGGAGCGCCCGTACCTGCTGGCCCGGGCCCGCCACCGGCTCGCCGAGGCGATGCTGACCGCCGGCGCAGACCGGGAGCCTGCGGCGGTCCTGCTCCGCGAGGCCTACGTCACCGCCGACCGGATCGGCTCACGCCGGCTGCGTGAGGATCTGGCCCTGCTGGCCCAGCGCGCCCGGATCCCGCTGACCGCGGCCGACACGACCCCGGCCCTGCCCGAACCGCGGACCGACCCGGCCGAGGCCCTCGGCCTGACCAGTCGCGAGCGGGACGTGCTGCGCCTGGTGGCGGCCGGCAGCACCAACCGCAAGATCGCCGAAGAACTCTTCATCTCCCCGAAGACGGCGAGCGTGCACGTGTCGAACATCCTGGCCAAGCTCGGTGTCGCCGGCCGCGGCGAGGCCGCCGCCCTCGCCCACCGGCTGCGGCTCTTCGCCCCGCCCGTACCGGTCAGCCCCCCTGCGCAGGCTCCTCGCCGAGGCGTATGAGCACCCTCCCGGAGTCGAGGTCTATCGGACCTCGTCCCGGATCGTTGTCATCGACGTCGGTCCGCGACAGCTCCAGCCGCTTCTTTTCCTCGTCCGTGTGCTTGCGCCCCGGGTTGAACAGCTCCTCGATCATGTTGAACACCGCATCCACCGCACCCTTCGCCCCCTGCCGGGGACATGCCGGTCATCGCACCGTCAGTGTCAGGATCCTGTCGTCGCCCGCCTCCGGCGACCCGCGCCCGTCCGTCTCGCTCGTGACCAGCAGCAACCGGTCTCCGCCGAGCGCCACCACCGTCCGCAGCCGGCCGTACTCGCGCGCCAGGAAGGCCTCGGGCTCCGCCACCAGCTCCGTCCCGGCCAGCGGGATCCGCCACAGCCGGTTCCCCTTCAGCCCGGCCATCCACACCGACCCTTCCGCCCAGGCGATCCCGCTCGGCGAGGCCTCGTCGGTCTTCCACACCGCCACCGGATCCCGCAGGCCCGGCTTGCCCGCCTTCCCCTCCGCCTCGGGCCAGCCGTAATTCGCGCCGGGCTCGATCAGATTCAGCTCGTCCCAGGTGTTCTGGCCGAACTCGGCCGCCCACAGCCGTTTGTCCTTGTCCCAGGCGAGCCCCTGCACATTGCGGTGCCCGTAGGAGTAGACGACCGAATCGGCCTCCGGATTGCCGTGCACCGGGTCCCCGTCCGGCGTCATCCGCAGGATCTTGCCGCCCAGTGACTCCTTGTCCTGGGCGAGCCCGGTGTTGCCGGTCTCGCCCGTCCCCGCGTAGAGCATCTTGTCCGGGCCGAAGGCGATCCGGCCGCCGTTGTGGATGAGACCCTTGGGGATGCCCCGGAAAACGGTGTCCGGCGCGCCCAGTTGCTGGCCGGCAGGTCTCTGCTCGTCGTAGCGCAGGCGGGCGATGCGGTTGTCGGACTCGGTCGTGAAGTACACGTACACCAGCCGGTCCGAGGCGAAGCCGGGTGACAGCGCGAGGCCCATCAGCCCGCCCTCCCCACCCGGAGCCACCCCCGGCACCCTGCCGATCTGCGTGACCGCGCCCGAGCCCGCCGCGACCCGGCTGATCGTGCCCTTGTCCCGCGAGGCGACCAGCAGATCCCCTCCGGGCAACGGGGCGACGCCCCACGGCGACTCCAGGCCCTTGGCGACCTCGCCGGTGACGGTCACCGTCCCCTTCGCCGGCGGACCGGTGGACTCGGGTGAGGCGGACGGTCTCCCCGACGGGCCCGGCGACCCCGACCCGGCCGCGGCCGTGCCCGGTGGAGCGCTTCCCCGCCCCGCGTCCGGGGCGCCCGCCGGTGAGCATCCCGTCGCCAGCAGAGCGCCGCACCCGGCCAGCGCGACCGCCGCCAGCACGCTCCGGCGCGCCCCGCCCCTGGCCCCGTACCCCACCTGCCCGGGAGAACTCGCCGTACTTCCGTATCGCATCGCCCTGCTCCCTTCCGGTCCTCCGATCGTGCCCTTCATCTGTCTCAACAGCTGCGGCAGTTCCCGAAGTTCCACCACTCGTACACTCGATCGAGTGGTTGTCGGTCAGTCCCAGGCTCCCACCTCGACCGGAAGAGCCGCGATCTCGGCCAGGTCCGCGGCCGAGAGCCGGACCTCCGCCGCCCGAGCGTTCTCCGCCGCCCAGTGCGCCCGGTCGGCGCCCGGCACCGGCACCACCTGCGGCCCCTGCGCCAGCACCCAGGCCAAGGCCACCTGCGCGACCGTGACCTCGGGCCCGTGCCGCCGCGCCACCCGCCGCAGCCCCGCCACCAGTACCTGGTTCGACGCCATCGCCTCCGCCGTGAAACGCGGATGCCGGGCCCGTACGTCCTGCGACTCGAAGCCCTCACCCGGTGTGAGCGTCCCGGTGAGGAACCCGCTGCCGAGCGGCATCGCCGCCAGGAACCCGACCCCGCGCGCCGCACACCAGGGCAGCAGCTGCCATGCCGCCTCCGGAGACCACACCGACAGCTCTGCCTGCACCGCGCTGACAGGGAACACCTGCTGCAGCCGTTCCAGGTGCCGCACGGTCGTCCGGTACCCCCGGTCCCCCCTGCGGCCCGTCCCCGGCCCGGCCCCGGCGCCGAGCGCGCAGAAGCCGAGCGCCCGCACCTTCCCCGCGCCCACCAGGTCCGCCATGGCGCCCCACGTCTCCTCCACGGGCACCTCCGGATCCACCCGGTGCAGCTGGTAGAGGTCTATGACGTCGGTCCGCAGCCGCCGCAGCGAGGCGTCGCAGGCCCGCCGCAGGTAGCCGGGCCGCCCGTCGGCCACCACGTGCTGGTCACCCGCCCGCAGTCCCACCTTGGCCGAGACGAACGCCTCCGACCGGCGTTCCCGCAGCACCCGTCCCAGCAGCAGCTCGTTGGTGTACGGCCCGTACACGTCGGCCGTGTCCAGCAGGTTCGACCCCAGGTCCAGCGCCGTGTGCACGGCGGCCACCGACTCGTGCCCCCGCCGCCGCGAAGGCGCGTACGCCCAGCTCATCGGCATGCAGCCGAGGCCGACGGCGCCCACGGTCAGCGCCCCCGCCCCGATCGACCTGCGCTCCACCCCTGCGTCCCCCTCCCGCTCCGGCACACAAACTAACGGCTTGATCAAGTTGGCTTGGCATAGCCTCGTGATCATGACTGCTATGACCCAGGACGTCTGGCTTCCCTTCCGGGCCGAGGAGATCGACGGTCTCCCCGACCGTTTCCGGTACCGCCGCTGGGACGGCGAGGACGCCTTCCCGGCCGATCCGGCCGACTGCGTCTTCTACGTGACCCCCTACATGAAGGCCCCCGAGGTCACCGTGCGCCCGCTGGCGGCGATGCCCGCCCTTCAGGTCGTACAGACCCTGACCGCCGGGATCGACGACGTGCTGGGCCGCCTCGGAGACCTGCGCCCCGGCGTACGGCTGTGCAACGCCGTCGGGGTCCACACGGCCAGCACCGCCGAGCTCGCCCTCACGCTGACCCTCGCCTCCCTGCGCGGCATCCCCGGCATGGTCCGGGGCCAGGACCGCGAGGAGTGGCGCTCCGGCTTCTACGACGCCCTCGCCGACAAGTCAGTTCTGATCATCGGCTACGGATCGATCGGCTCGGCCATCGAGGACCGGCTCGTGGCCTTCGAATGCGGGGCGGTCGCCCGGGTGGCGCGCACCGCGCGGACCACCGCCCGCGGCCCCGTGCACGCCCTCGCCGACCTGCCCGCGCTCCTGCCGCGGGCCGACGTGGTGATCCTCGTGACACCGCTGACCGATGCCACCCGGGGCCTGGCCGGTGCCGACTTCCTGAGCCGGATGAAGGACGGCGCCCTGCTGGTGAACGTGTCACGCGGCCCCGTCGTCGACACCAAGTCCCTGGTGGCGGAGGTGGAGTCGGGCCGGCTGCGCGCGGCGCTCGACGTCACCGACCCGGAACCGCTGCCCGCGGGACATCCGCTCTGGCATGCTCCGAACGTCCTGATCACGCCTCATGTCGGCGGCAGCAGCTCGGCGTTCGAGCCGCGGGCCAAACGCCTGCTGGCGCGCCAGCTCACCCGGTTCGCCGCCGGAGAGCCCGTGGAGCACACGGTGTTGATCACCGAGTGACCCGAGTGATCCGAGTGACACACGTGGTGTGCACGCTCCGGAGTCACCCGGATGCGGGCTGTGGGCTCAACTCCTGGGGTGGTAACGGAGAGTAGAGCAACTATGTCCCTGAGTGACGAAATTGGTGTATCGTCCGGAAGAAGGGGCTGCGCCACGAACGTCTGGCGCTGGGGAGTGATCGGACACTTTGGGGGGCGACGGGCGATGCACGGCCAATGGACGAAGGATCCGATGCGGCACAGCCGCCGGAGGCGACGCTGTCGAGACTGGGCTGCGCCGGAATCAGCCGGCGAGGGGGACCGGTGAGTGCCCCGGGGGCGGCGCTCCTGAACCGGCCGACCGTCTCGGGCGCAGGCAGGGGCCTGGCGATGCAGCTGCTCCTCGCGGTGGTCTGCGGCGGGTACGCCGTGGGCGCCGCCCTCAACTGGGGGTCGGAGAAAGTCGCCGAGATCATGGGCGATTTCGGCCTCAGCGCGGCCGGTCTGCTCGCCGCCGTCTCCTGCTACTCCTACGCGCGGGCGATCGACAATCGTGAACGCCCCGCCTGGCTGCTCTTCGCCTTCTCGTCCCTCATGGGCGCCTGCGGCAACGCGGTCTGGGGCTGGTACGAGGTGATCCTCGGCGAGACGGTGCCGAAGCCCTCGCTCGCCGACTTCGCCTTCCTCTGCTTCGCCCCGCCCGCCATCGTGGGCCTGCTCGTCCTCGCCAAACGCCCGGTCACCCGCGCCGGCTGGGTGTGCCTGGGACTCGACTCCTGGCTCATCGGCGGCTCGCTGCTCACGCTGTCCTGGAGCCTGGCCCTGGCCCACGCGGCGCGGACCGCCCAGTCCGGCGCCCCCGGCAGCGTCCCGCGGGCCGCTCTCTCCCTCGCGTACCCGCTCCTCGACATCGCGCTCGTCTCGATGGTCCTGGTGCTGCACTTCCGGCGGAGCGAGACCAACCGCTCCGCCGTGAACACCGCCATCGCGGCGCTGGCCCTGACCGTGCTCAGCGACGCCCTGTTCACCTCGCCCCTGCTGAGCGCCGAGTACCAGTCCGGACAGCTGCTCGACGCCGGCTGGTTCGCCGGCTCGCTGCTGCTCGCGTACGCGCCGTGGGGTGCCCGGCGCATGCACCCGGGGCCGGAGCCGGCCGGGCCCCCGCGCGGGGACCGGCTGCACAGCCGCCCGATCACCGGCTCCCTCCCGGCCCTCACCCCGTACCTCGCGGCGGCCGTGTGCACCCTCGGCATCCTCTACAACGTCGTGGACGGCCGGAAGGTGGACCGGATGGTCGTCTTCACCGGCTGCACGGTGGTGCTCGCCCTCGTCATCCGGCAGGGCATCATGCTCCTCGACAACATCGCGCTGACCCAGGAACTGGCCCAGAAGGAGAATCACTTCCGCTCCCTGGTCCAGGGCTCCAGCGACGTCATCATGATCGCCGCACCCACCGGCACCCTGCGCTACGTCAGCCCCGCCGCCGCCGGGGTCTACGGCCGGGAGGCGGAGGAGCTGGTCGGCACCGAGCTCGCCACGCTGATCCACCCCGACGACCTCGGCCGGGTGGTCCACGAGGTACGCCGCTTCCTCGCCGCGCCGCCGACGCAGGAGCCCACCACGCGCATCGAGTGCCGCTTCAAGTCGGGCGGCGGCGAATGGCTCAATGTGGAGTCCACCGTCAACCGCCACCAGGGCGGACTGATCCTCAACAGCCGGGACGTCACCGAGCGGGTCCGGCTCCAGGCCCAGCTCCAGCACAGCGCCGAGCACGATCCGCTGACCGACCTGCCCAACCGGGCCCTGTTCACCCGGCGCGTGCGCCAGGCCCTGACAGGCCGGCGCGCGGGCGACCACAGCACCGCCGTGCTCTTCATCGACCTCGACGGCTTCAAAGCGGTCAACGACACCATCGGCCACCAGGCGGGCGACGAGCTGCTGATCGAGGCCGCGCGCAGGCTCCAGGACTCGGTGCGGGCCGGGGACACCGCGGCTCGCCTGGGCGGCGACGAGTTCGCCGCGCTCATCCTGGGCGACGGGAGCCGCGACCGCAGCGCCCGCGAGCACCAGGCGCGCGAGATCGCCGACCGGCTGCGCACCACCCTCTCCCAGCCGTACCGGATCGGCGGCAGCGAGGTACGGGTGGCCGCCAGCATCGGCGTCGCCTTCGCAGACCCGGGCATCACCCCTTCGGACCTGATGCGCAACGCGGATCTCGCGATGTACCGGGCCAAGGCGGGCGGCAAGGACCGCGTCGAGGTGTACGCCCCGCAGATGCAGGCCGAGGTTGTACGCAAGGCCGAGCTGGCGGGCCGGCTGCGGACCGCACTGCACGAGGGCGAGTTCGCCCTGCTGCATCAGCCCGTGGTCTCGCTGGCCACCGGCGAGGTCTCGGCCGTCGCCGCGCAGGCGCGCTGGCGTTCCGCCCAGGGGATCCTCTTCACGCCGGCGGAGTTCCTCAGGGTGGCCGAGTACAGCGAGGGCGGTGCGGGCGGCCCTGCCGGCGCCGCCGGCCCGGACGCCTCGCGTACCGCCGAGCTGGGGCGCTGGCTGCTGGAGGAGGCCGTGGGGCAGGCCGCCGACCGGCACCGGGCCGGGCACGACGTCCCCGTGGCCGTGCGCATGACCGCCCAGCGGCTCCTGGACCACGCCATGCCGCTCGACTCGGTGGAGGCCCTGCTGACCCGGCACGGGCTGCCCTCCGGGGCCCTGGTGCTCGAGCTGGCCGTATCCGACCCCAGAGTGCCCTTCGACGACCTGGAGCGTCGCCTGACGGCCCTGCACCGGCTCGGGGTGGGCATCTCCCTGGACGGCTTCGGCAGCGGCTACGCGGCCATCAGCGCCCTGCGCCGCCTCCCCGTGGACATGCTCAAGCTGGACCGGGGCCTGGTGGAAGGGGTGGTCGAGTCCGCCCGCCTCCACAAGATCACCGCCGGTCTCTTGCGGATCGCAAACGACCTGGGCATGCACTCCGTGGCCGACGGGGTGGACCTGCCCGAACAGGTCATGGCGCTGCGCGCGATGGGGTGCACGCACGGCCAGGGAATGGCTTTTTCCGGACCGCTCGACGAGTACAGGCTGCGGCGCGCGCTGGTGCGCGGTACGTTCCCAGTACCGGGCGGAGCGGCCCAACCCGCACTGGCCGGCGGTTCCCCCGGGGGCTCGATGGCCATCCGCAGAGGCTCACATAATGAGACGCCCGTCCCACCTACTTGACATCACCCTCCCGCCAGAGGGAGGGTCAGTGCCATGCGCACCCGAATTCTCGTACTTGGAAAGCGCGTCGGCTGAAGCTGGGGCCAGCATGTCCCCGCTCAACACACCCGACGCGCTCCCCTCGCTTGCCTCCTGGCACGAGGGGTTTTTTGTTGCACTGGCACAGAGTCGAATCCGCGTAGAACCCTCAGCTTCGAGAAGAGAATGCCGATGACCGAGCAGGCCACCGGGGCCCACCATCCGCAGCCGCGGCCCCGTTCCGGCGGACAGCAGTCCGCCGCAGTTGAGCACGTCACGGGTGCGCAGTCCCTCATCCGCTCTCTCGAAGAGGTGGGGTGCGACACCGTCTTCGGGATTCCGGGAGGCGCCATCCTCCCCGCGTACGACCCGATGATGGACTCGAAGAAGGTCCGTCACATCCTGGTCCGCCACGAGCAGGGCGCCGGTCACGCCGCCACCGGCTACGCGCAGGCCACCGGCAAGGTCGGCGTCTGTATGGCCACCTCCGGCCCGGGCGCCACCAACCTGGTCACCCCGATCGCCGACGCGCACATGGACTCCGTCCCGCTCGTCGCGATCACCGGCCAGGTGTCCTCCAAGGCGATCGGCACCGACGCCTTCCAGGAGGCGGACATCGTCGGCATCACGATGCCGATCACCAAGCACAACTTCCTGGTCACCAGGGCCGAGGACATCCCGCGGACGATCGCCGAGGCCTTCCACATCGCCTCCACCGGCCGCCCCGGCCCGGTCCTGGTCGACATCGCCAAGGACGCCCTGCAGGCGAAGACCACCTTCTCGTGGCCGCCCTCGCAGGACCTCCCCGGTTACCGGCCGGTCACCAAGCCGCACGCCAAGCAGATCCGCGAGGCAGCCAAGCTCATCTGCCAGGCCAAGCGCCCGGTGCTGTACGTCGGCGGCGGCGTCATGAAGTCCGGCGCGACCGCCGAGCTGAAGGTCCTCGCGGAGCTGACCGGGGTCCCGGTCTGCACCACCCTGATGGCGCTGGGCTCCTTCCCCGACAGCCACCCGTTGCACGTCGGCATGCCGGGCATGCACGGTTCGGTCACCGGCGTCACCGCGCTGCAGAAGTCGGACCTGCTGATCGCGCTCGGCACCCGCTTCGACGACCGCGTCACCGGCAAGCTGGACAGCTTCGCCCCCTTCGCCAAGATCATCCACGCGGACATCGACCCGGCCGAGATCGGCAAGAACCGCGCGGTGGACGTCCCGATCGTCGGCGACGCCCGCGAGGTCATCGCCGACCTGATCCAGGCCGTCCAGGCCGAGCACACCGAGGGCAACGCAGGCGACTACTCCGCTTGGTGGAACGACCTCAGCCGCTGGCGCGACACGTACCCGCTGGGCTACGACCTGCCCGCGGACGGCAGCCTCTCGCCCCAGCAGGTCATCGAGCGGATCGGCGCACTCGCACCGAAGAGCACGATCTTCGCGGCCGGCGTCGGCCAGCACCAGATGTGGGCCTCGCACTTCGTCAAGTACGAGGAGCCCCGCACCTGGCTGAACTCCGGCGGCGCCGGAACCATGGGCTACGCGGTCCCGGCCGCGATGGGCGCCAAGGTCGGCATGCCCGAGCGCACGGTCTGGGCGATCGACGGCGACGGCTGCTTCCAGATGACCAATCAGGAACTGGTCACCTGCGCCCTGAACAACATCCCGATCAAGGTCGCGATCATCAACAACGGCGCGCTGGGCATGGTCCGCCAGTGGCAGACGCTGTTTTACAACCAGCGGTACTCCAACACCGTTCTGCACGCCGACGAGACGGGCCACGACACGGTCGGCTCCCAGCTCGGCGAGTCCATCGCGCCCCGCAAGGGCACCCGCGTCCCGGACTTCGTCAAGCTGTCGGAGGCCATGGGCTGCGTGGCGCTGCGCTGCGAGGACCCCGCCGACCTGGACAAGGTCATCGCCGAGGCCAATGCGATCAACGACCGCACCGTCGTGATCGACTTCATCGTCCACGAGGACGCCATGGTCTGGCCGATGGTCGCCGCCGGCACCTCCAACGACGAGGTCATGGCAGCCCGGGGCGTCCGTCCCGACTTCGGCGACAACGAAGACGACTGAGCCGAGAGAGCCTGAGAGAGAGAACGCCTCACATGTCCAAGCACACGCTCTCCGTCCTGGTCGAGAACACGCCCGGCATCCTCGCCCGGATCGCCGCGCTGTTCTCCCGCCGCGGGTTCAACATCGACTCCCTCGCGGTCGGTGTCACCGAGCACCCCGACATCTCCCGCATCACCATCGTCGTGAACGTCGAGGACCTCCCGCTGGAGCAGGTGACCAAGCAACTGAACAAGCTGGTCAACGTGCTCAAGATCGTCGAGCTGGAGTCCCACAACGCCATCGAGCGTGAACTCGTCCTGGTGAAGGTCCGCGCCGACAACGAGACCCGGTCCCAGATCGTCGAGATCGTCCAGCTGTTCCGCGCCAAGACGGTCGACGTCTCCCCGGAGGCCGTCACCATCGAGGCCACCGGCGGTTCGGACAAGCTCGGCGCGATGCTCAAGATGCTGGAGCCCTTCGGCATCAAGGAGCTCGTGCAGTCCGGCACGATCGCCATAGGGCGGGGTGGCCGGTCCATCACGGACCGCAGTCTGCGCGCGCTCGACCGCAGCGCCTGACCCGGCCGGCGCACCGGACACACCGGCCGCGTCAGACACGTTCAGCTCGCATGGCGAGACCGAGAAACTCAGATTCCGTTCCCCGCCGTACGGTGGGAGCAACACCAGCGCACCAAGGAGATATCCCAGTGGCCGAGCTGTTCTACGAGAACGACGCCGACCTGTCCATCATCCAGGGCCGCAAGGTCGCGGTCATCGGTTACGGCAGCCAGGGCCACGCCCACGCGCTGTCGCTCCGTGACTCCGGCGTCGACGTCGTCGTCGGCCTGAAGGAGGGCTCGAAGTCCAAGGCCAAGGCCGAGGAGCAGGGCCTGAAGGTCGTCCCCGTGGCCGAGGCCGCCGCGTGGGCGAACGTCATCATGATCCTGACCCCGGACCCGCTGCAGGCCGAGATCTACGAGGAGTCCATCAAGGACCACCTCGAAAAGGGCGACGCGCTCTTCTTCGGTCACGGCTTCAACGTCCGGTACGGCTTCATCAAGCCCCCGGCCAACGTGGACGTCGCCCTGGTCGCCCCGAAGGGCCCGGGTCACCTGGTCCGCCGCCAGTACGAGGAAGGCCGCGGCGTGCCCTGCATCGCCGCCGTCGAGCAGGACTTCACCGGCAGCGCCTTCGCGCTGGCCCTCTCGTACGCGGCCGGCATCGGCGGCACCCGCGCCGGCGTCATCAAGACCACCTTCACCGAGGAGACCGAGACCGACCTGTTCGGTGAGCAGGCCGTCCTCTGCGGTGGCGCCTCCGCGCTGGTCAAGGCCGGTTTCGAGACCCTGACCGAGGCCGGCTACCAGCCGGAGATCGCGTACTTCGAGTGCCTCCACGAGCTGAAGCTCATCGTGGACCTCATGTACGAGGGCGGCCTGGAGAAGATGCGCTGGTCGGTCTCCGAGACCGCCGAGTGGGGCGACTACATCACCGGCCCCCGCGTCATCACCGACGCCACCAAGGCCGAGATGAAGAAGGTCCTCGCGGAGATCCAGAGCGGCGAGTTCGCCAACACCTGGATGGCCGAGTACAAGGCCGGTCTGCCGAAGTACAACGAGTACAAGAAGGCCGACGAGGCGCACCTGCTCGAGACCACCGGCAAGAAGCTGCGCAAGCTGATGAGCTGGGTCGACAGCGACGAGAGCTGATCCCGTGGCGGCGGGGCCGGGACGGTGCGTTCCGGCCCCGCCGCACATCACCCGTTCGGACCAGCCGTCCGGACGGCCGGTGAGCCGTGAATCCAGCCCTCGGGGACGTCGCTTGTCCAACCCGGCCAACCACGGAAGGGTGATCCTTCCGTACAGGCGGAAATCCGGCCCGCCGGCGCCACTACACTGCTCAACACATACGCGTCAGGCCCACAGTGTCGTGCGTCTTCCACGCGGCTACCCCCTCCACCGCCTGCGGCCGTCGGGACGGCCGTCCGCACTGGACTTGTGAGGACCCACGTGAGCTCGAAACCTGTCGTACTCATCGCCGAAGAGCTGTCGCCCGCCACGGTGGACGCGCTCGGTCCGGACTTCGAGATCCGGCACGTCAACGGCGCCGACCGCGCCGAGCTGCTGCCCGCGATCGCCGACGTCGACGCGATCCTCGTCCGCTCCGCCACCAAGGTCGACGCCGAGGCCATCGCCGTGGCGAAGAAGCTGAAGGTCGTCGCGCGCGCCGGAGTCGGTCTGGACAACGTCGACGTCTCCGCCGCCACCAAGGCCGGCGTGATGGTCGTCAACGCCCCGACCTCGAACATCGTGACCGCGGCCGAGCTCGCCTGCGGCCTGCTCGTCGCCACCGCCCGCAACATCCCGCAGGCCAACACCGCCCTGAAGAACGGTGAGTGGAAGCGGAACAAGTACACGGGTGTCGAGCTCAGCGAGAAGACCCTCGGCGTCGTCGGCCTCGGCCGCATCGGCGTCCTGGTCGCGCAGCGCATGTCGGCCTTCGGCATGAAGATCGTCGCGTACGACCCCTACGTACAGCCCGCGCGCGCCGCCCAGATGGGCGTCAAGATGCTGACGCTGGACGAGCTGCTCGAGGTCGCCGACTTCATCACCGTGCACCTGCCCAAGACCCCCGAGACCCTCGGTCTCATCGGGGACGAGGCCCTGCACAAGGTGAAGCCGTCCGTCCGTATCGTCAACGCCGCCCGCGGCGGGATCGTCGACGAGGGCGCCCTGTACACGGCCATCAAGGAGGGCCGCGTCGCCGGCGCCGGTCTCGACGTGTACGCGAAGGAGCCCTGCACGGACTCCCCGCTCTTCGAGCTCGACCAGGTCGTCTGCACCCCGCACCTCGGCGCGTCCACGGACGAGGCCCAGGAGAAGGCCGGCGTCTCGGTCGCCAAGTCGGTGCGCCTCGCGCTCGCCGGCGAGCTCGTGCCGGACGCGGTCAACGTCCAGGGCGGCGTCATCGCCGAGGACGTCCGTCCGGGCCTGCCGCTCGCCGAGAAGCTCGGCCGCATCTTCACCGCCCTCGCGGGCGAGGTCGCGGTCCGCCTCGACGTCGAGGTCTACGGCGAGATCACCCAGCACGACGTCAAGGTGCTCGAACTCTCCGCGCTCAAGGGTGTCTTCGAGGACGTCGTCGACGAGACGGTCTCCTACGTCAACGCCCCCCTCTTCGCGCAGGAGCGCGGTGTCGAGGTGCGCCTGACCACCAGCTCGGAGTCCCCGGACCACCGCAACGTGGTCACCGTCCGCGGCACCCTGTCGGACGGTCAGGAGGTCTCGGTCTCCGGCACGCTCGCGGGCCCGAAGCACCTTCAGAAGATCGTCGGCATCGGCGAGTACGACGTGGACCTGGCGCTCGCCGACTACATGGTCGTGCTGCGTTACACCGACCGCCCCGGCGTGGTGGGCACCGTCGGCCGCGTCCTCGGTGAGGCCGGGCTGAACATCGCCGGCATGCAGGTCGCCCGCGCGGAGGAGCACGGCGAGGCGCTCGCCGTCCTCACCGTCGACGCCGAGGTCCCGGCGAACGTTCTTACGGACATCGCCGCAGAGATCGGCGCCGTCTCGGCGCGCACCGTCAGCCTCGGCTGACCGGCAGCACACAGGCGAAGGGCCCGGGGGAGACCCCGGGCCCTTTCGCGTTTCGCGTTGCGCCGGCCGGCCCGAGTCCGAACCGATCAGCTGTACGTCGCCTCGTGGACGCGGTCTCCGGGAGCGCCGGCCGGCTCCGCCGCGGGCGGGGCGGCGGCTTCAGCACCCCGCATCAGAGCCGCGGCGAGCACGGCCGCCCCGAGCAGCAGTGCCGTACCGCCCCAGGCCGCGCACTGCATGCCGTGGACGAAGGCCTCCCGGGCCAGGTCCAGCACCTGGTCGCCGGCCGCGCCGCCGATCCGGTGGGCGGTGGCGACGGCCCCGCCCAGGGTCTCCCGTACCGCGGGCTCGGAGTCCGCCAGGTCGCTGCGGTAGACGGCGGTGCTCAGGCTGCCCAGCAGGGCCATCCCGAGCGCACCGCCGAACTCCTGGCCGGTCTCCAGCAGGGAGGCGGCCGAACCGGCCTTCTCGGCGGGGGCCGAGGCCAGCGCCATGTCGGACACCAGGGACATCACGGTGACGATGCCCGAGGCCAGCACCCCGGCGCCGATCAGCAGCAGCCACAGCGAGTCGGTTCCGACCAGGCCGATCAGGGCGAACCCGGCTGCGGCGAGGGCGAACCCGCCGGCGATCACATAGGCCCGGTCCACCCTCTGGGCCAGAGCCGCGCCGACCGGGGCCGCGGCGCCGATGACGAGCGAGGGGGCGAGGCTCCACAGGGCGGCTTCCAGGGGGCCCATGCCGAGCACGGACTGCAGGTACTGGGTCGTGAAGTAGGCCGAGCCCATCATGGCGAAGGCGGCGATGGTGTTCAGACCGACGCCCGCACCGAATCCGCGGCCCTGGAACAGCGCCCGGCTCACCATGGCGTCGTCACGGGTGCGCTGGCGGCGGACGAAGACGTATCCGAAGGCCGAACCGACGGCGAGGCAGCCCAGGGGGAGGGGTTCGAAACCCTCGGCGGCGATCTCCTTCAGGCCGTAGACGAGCGGCAGCACGGCGGCCATGGACAGCGGGACGCCCAGCAGGTCGAAGCGGCCGGGGGCCGGGTCCTTGAACTCCGGGACCAGGAGGGGGACCAGGATCAGCAGGAGCAGCATCCCGGGCACGTTGATCAGGAAGACGGAGCCCCAGGAGAAGTGGTTCAGCATCACTCCGCTGAGTACCGAGCCGAGGGCGATGCCGCCGGTCATGGCGCCGGACCAGATGGCGATGGCCTTCCCGCGCTGCCCGGCGTCCTGGAAGAGGTTGCGGACGAGGGCCAGCGTGGAGGGCATCAGGGTGGCGCCGCCGATGCCGAGGAGCACGCGGGCCGCGATGAGCATCTCGGCGCTGGTGGCGTAGGCGGCGCCGATCGAGGCGAGGCCGAAGGCGGTCGCACCGATCAGCAGCAGCTTGCGTCGGCCGATCCGGTCGCCCAGGGAGCCCATCGTGATCAGCAGGCCGGAGAGGGCGAAGGCGTAGCTGTCGAAGATCCAGAGCTGCTGGGTGGCGCTCGGGTCGAGCTGCTCGGTGATCGCCGGGATGGCGAAGTAGAGGACCGATACGTCCATCGAGACCAGGAGCAGGGGCAGCACCAGGACCGCGAAGGCGGTCCATTCGCGGCGGCCGGCGAGTCGCGCTGTGGCGGCGGGGTTCGTCATGAAGGTGAATGTACACACGTCTTAAACGACTGTCTATGACGCTTGTATGAAACTGTTGTCTGGGACGGCTGTATTGCTACCGTGGTGCCATGGGACATCGCGAAGATCTGCTCGAAGGTGCCAAGAAGTGCCTGGCCGAGAAGGGGTTCGTGCGCACCACAGCGCGCGACATCGTCAGCGCCTCGGGGACGAACCTGGCCTCCATCGGTTACCACTACGGCTCGAAGGACGCCCTGCTCACCCAGGCCTTCATCGCCTTGATGGAGGAGTGGGGCGAGGTCTTCCAGGCCGGTCTGCAGGGCGAGGGCGGCTCCCTGGAGCGCTTCCGCGCGGTCTGGGAGGGCGTCCTGGCGCAGCACGAGAAGTCGGGTCCGGTCTGGGCGGCAAGCATGGAGGTCGCGCTGAGCGGCGACCGGCTGCCGGAGCTGCGGACCCTGCTCGCGGCCTCCCAGGCCGAGGGGCGGCGCGGTCTGATCTCCATGCTGACGGGCACGCCAGAGGACCAGCTCGACGAGCGGGACATCCGCACGCTGGGCACCTTCTACCAGGCACTGCTCAACGGTCTGATGATCCAGTGGCTGTTCGATCCGGAGTCGGCCGCCACGGCGGAGGAGTTCACCGAGGGCATGCGCCGGGCCGCCGAGGCGATGATGCGCCCGCGGGGCGCCGAGGGCTGAGCGGAGGCGCAACCACCGCCGGGCGCGCCCCGTCCCACTGCCGATCGGGCCGGGCCGGGGGAGTCGCAGACCGGGCCCGGAGGCAGGCCTCAGGCCAGGCGTGAGGCCTTGAGGGCCATGTGGAGCAGCAGGCGGTCCTCGCCCTCGTCCAGGTCCAGGCCGGTCAGCTGCTCCACCCGGCCGAGGCGGTAGTAGAGGGTCTGGCGGTGGACGCCCAGGGCGGCCGCCGCGCGGCCCGCCTGGCCGGCGCAGTCCAGGAACACCTCGGCGGTACGGGCGAGTTCGCGGTGGGCCGGGGTCAGCAGGGTGCGGGCCGCCGGGTCGTCCAGCGGGTCGGCGGCCAGGGTCGCCAGCAGCCGGTACGCGCCGATCGCCGACCACTGGGCGACCGGGCCGAGCCGGGGTTGTGCGGCGGCGGCCCGGGCGGCGGCGACGGCCTGTTCCCAGGCGGCGGGCAGCTCCGCGAGGCCCCGGACGGGGTCGGCGACCCCGGCGGTCGTCCGGTGGGCGGCGGCCGTGGCCACGGCGCTTCCGGCCGACGACTTGGCCGAAGCCCCGCCCGTCGCCGAGGCGGAAGCCCCGCCCGTCGCCGAGGCGGAAGCCCCGCCCGTCGCCGAGGCGGAAGCCCCGCCCGTCGCCGACGCCGAAGCCCTGCCGGAGGACTTGCCCGGCGCCCCGGCCCCGCCCGACGCCGATGTCGGTGTCGATGCCGCGGCCGGCGCCCCGCCGGAGGGCCTGCCCGGCGCCCCGGCCGGTGTTCCGGTTCCGGCCGTGCCCGCCGGGTCGGCCGTGCGCGGCAGCAGCCGGGCCACCGCCGTCAGGGCCGGGCCCAGCGCGTCCGTCGAGCGCAGCCGGAGCAGGACCGCCAGAGCAGGCCCGCCCGCAGGCCCCGCCCCGGGCCCTCCGCCCGGACCGGTGGCCCCTCCCGTCTCGCTCCCGCCCCGCCGCGGTACGACGCACACCGCCGCCGCGCCCGGGACCGACGCCGGAGCCTCCCCGGTCCACGGCGCCACGCAGACCGCCGCGTGCAGCCCGTCCCCGCCCGGGCCGAGGGCGGCCCGCAGCGCGGCCACCGCCATGTCCTGCCGCCAACCGCGCGCGGCCGTGAGCACCGCCAGGAACTCCCGCGAGAGGTCCGCCCCCGCCTTCGCCTCCTCGGCGAGCAGCACCCCGATCCGCTCGGCCACCTCCATGGCCGCGGCCAGCACCGCCGGATCGGGGCCGGGATGGCCGGGCTCCTGGTCGAGGAGCCACACGTAGCCCTGCACGATGCCCCGGTACCGCACCGGGAGGCAGATCCGCCCGCGGAACACCCCCGCGTCCGGCGCCGCCGGGATCCGGACGGGCCCGGTCGCGCGGGCGATGCCGAAGCCCTCGAACCAGGACCGGACCGCCGCCGTCGACTGCCGCGTCAGGATCGAGCGGGTCCGGACCGGGTCCATCGCCAGGTCGTCGTCGCTGTCGTGCGCGCCGAAGGCGATCAGGCGGAAGTCCCGGTTCTCCAGGGTCGCAGGGGCGCCGAGCAGCGCCGAGATCTCGTCCACCAGGTCCTGGTAATCGCCCTTCACCCCGACATTCTCCCACCCCCGCACAGGCTCTTCAGACAGATGTATGAGATCCGGACCACGGATGCGTGACAGCTGTCGATGGCAGAGGATCGAAGCGATCCTTAGGTTTCACGGTGGTTTTACTTGAGCTTTCTTCTGCCACCCGCTGGAGGTGCCCCCGTGCTGGGTCCCGTGATCCTCGCCGCTTCGCGCAGCGACAAGATGCGTCGTATCGTCTCGGCCGCCCCGGTGACCAAGCCCGTGGTGAACCGGTTCATCCCCGGCGAGACCGTCGACCAGGTCATCCCGATCGTGGAGGAGCTCACGCGCAACGGCCTCGAGGTCACCCTCGACGTGGTGGGCGAGGACATCACCGAGGTGGAGCAGTCCTACGCCGCCCGGGACGCCTACCTCCGGCTCATCGAGCGACTCGCGGAGCTCGGCCTCGGCGAGAAGGCCGAGATGTCCGTCAAGCTGTCGATGTTCGGCCAGGCGCTGGAGGGCGGCCACGAGCTCGCCCTCGCCAACGTCCGCCCGGTCGTCGAGGCCGCCGCCGCCATCGGCACCACCGTGACGCTCGACGCCGAGGACCACACCACCCTCGACTCGATGTTCGCCATCCACGAGGAGCTGCGGAAGGACTTCCCGCAGACCGGCTGCGTGATCCAGGCCTACCTCTTCCGCACGGAGGCCGACGCCCGCCGCCTGGCCGCCGCAGGCAGCCGCGTCCGGATCGTGAAGGGCGCCTACAAGGAGCCCGCCGAGGTCGCGTACCAGGACAAGGCGGAGATCGACAAGGCGTACGTCCGCATCCTGAAGGTGCTGATGGACGGCGAGGGCTACCCGATGATCGGGTCCCACGACCCGCGTCTCATCGCCATCGGCCAGGAGCTCGCCCGCAAGGCAGGGCGCAAGCTGGACGAGTACGAGTTCCAGATGCTGTACGGCATCCGCAGCGAGGAGCACCTGCGGCTCGCCGCCGAGGGGCACCGGATGCGCGTCTACACCGCGTACGGGACGGACTGGTACGGCTACTTCATGCGCCGCCTCGCGGAGAAGCCGGCCAACCTCCTCTTCTTCGTCCGCTCGATGATCACCAAGAACTAGCCAAGAACCAGGTCAAGGAGTTACCAGCCCCATGGATGCTGTGACCCAGGTCCCCGCTCCGGTCAACGAGCCGGTCCACTCGTACGCCCCCGGCACCCCGGAGCGCGCGCGGCTCGAAGCACAGCTCAAGCAGCTGTCCGAGAACCCGATCGACCTTCCGATGACGATCAACGGCGTCAAGCGGATGGGCGGCGGCGAGCGCTTCGACGTGGTCCAGCCGCACGACCACAAGTCGGTGCTCGGCACCTTCGCCCACGCCACCGAGGCCGACGCCCGGGAGGCGATCGACGCCGCCCTGGCCGCCGCCCCGGCCTGGCGCTCGATGTCCTTCGACGACCGCGCCGCGATCATCCTGCGCGCCGCCGAGCTGCTGTCCGGCCCGTGGCGCGAGAAGCTCGCCGCCTCCACCATGCTGGGTCAGTCGAAGACCGCTCAGCAGGCCGAGATCGACACCCCGTGCGAGCTCGTCGACTTCTGGCGCTTCAACGTCCACTTCGCGCGCCAGATCCTGGCCGAGCAGCCGGTCGCGAACTCCGCCGGCGTGTGGAACCGCAGCGACCACCGTCCGCTCGAAGGCTTCGTCTACGCGATCACGCCGTTCAACTTCACGGCCATCGCGGGCAACCTGCCGACCGCCCCCGCCCTCATGGGCAACGTGGTCCTGTGGAAGCCGTCCCCGACGCAGACCCACTCCGCGGTGCTCCTCATGGAGCTCCTGGAGGAGGCGGGCCTGCCCAAGGGCGTCATCAACCTGGTGACGGGTGACGGCATCGCCGTCTCCGAGGTGGCCCTGAACCACCCGGAGCTGGCCGGCATCCACTTCACCGGCTCGACCAAGACCTTCCAGTACCTGTGGAAGACGGTCGGCAACAACATCGAGAAGTACAAGTCCTACCCGCGCCTGGTCGGCGAGACCGGCGGCAAGGACTTCGTCGTCGCGCACCCGTCCGCGGACCGCGCGATCCTGAAGACCGCGCTGACCCGCGGCTCCTTCGAGTTCCAGGGCCAGAAGTGCTCGGCGTCCTCGCGCGCCTACGTCCCGGCCTCGATCTGGAACGACGGCTTCAAGGAGGCCTTCGCGACCGAGGTCGACGGCATCGCCATGGGTGACGTCCGCGACCTGACCAACTTCATCGGCGCCGTCATCGACGAGCGTTCGTTCGCGAAGAACAAGGCCGCGATCGACCGCGCGATCGCCGACCCGACCTGCGAGATCGTCGCCGGTGGCACGTACGACGACTCGGAGGGCTACTTCGTCCGCCCGACCGTCATCGCGTGCACCGACCCGGAGAACGAGGTCTTCACGACCGAGTACTTCGGTCCGATCCTCGCCGTGCACGTCTACGAGGACGCCGACTTCGACGCGATGCTGGCCCAGATGGAGTCCGTCTCGGCGTACGCCCTGACCGGTTCGATCATCGCGGCCGACCGGTACGCGGCCGCGGACGCGATGGAGAAGCTCCGCTTCGCGGCGGGCAACTTCTACATCAACGACAAGTCCACGGGCGCCGTGGTCGGCCAGCAGCCCTTCGGCGGCGGTCGCGCCTCGGGCACCAACGACAAGGCGGGCGCCGCGACCAACCTGCAGCGCTGGACCTCCACCCGTTCCATCAAGGAGACCCTGGTCGCGCCGACCGACTACGGGTACCCCCACATGGGCTGACCCGGCCCCCCCGAACCCCGCCCCCGCTCCGGTACCCCCAAGTCCGGAGCGGGGGCGGTTCCCATGTCCGGGGCGGTCCCGGTTCCGGGCGGTCCACGGTTCTGGGGGCCCGTTCCGGAGCCCCTAGACCTCCACGACGACCTGGTCCAGGGATTTGCGGACCAGGTCGGGGACCTCGCAGTCGGCCGCCGGGTAGCCGATCGGGATGACCGCGAAGGCCTTCTCGTTCGCCGGGCGGTTCAGGACCTGGCCGAGGAAGCGCATCGGGCTCGGGGTGTGGACCAGGGCTGCCAGGCCGCTCAGGTGGAGGGCGGACAGGAGCATGCCGACCGCGATGCCGACCGACTCGTCGACGTAGTAGTGCTTGTGCTTCGTGCCGTCCGGGCCGAGCCAGTAGCGCTGTTGGAAGACCACGACGAGGGACGGGGCGTCCGTGAGGTGGGTCTTGACGGCGTCCGTGCCCAGGGGGCGCAGGGCGGCCAGCCACTCCTCGCCGAGGCGGCCGTCGTAGGACAGCACCTCCTCCTGTTCCGCGGCCGCGCGGATCTGCCGGCGGACGGCCGGGTTCTTGACCAGGACGAAGGTCCACGGCTGCTGGTGCGCACCGGACGGTGCGGTCGCCGCACAGGCGACTGCGTCCCGGACCACCTGCTCGGGCACCGGGTCCGGGGAGAAGTGGCGTACGGTCCGGCGCTCGGCCATCCGCGCTCGCAAACCGGCCGCGCGCGCGAGGGATTCCCGGGTCGGCATGCGCTCGGGCCGGTAGGCGGCGGGACGGTACGGCTGGCCGTGGATCGGGGTCCACTGCTGGGTATCGGGCGACATGGGGCGAGTCTGCCGACGCATTGGTCCAGACCGCCAGGGCCGTGTCGGCCGTTTCCGGCCGGTGGAGGGCACTTCGGCGTCCGCAATGCGCTCCTTGGTACGGTCCCGGGATGGACACGCGGACCGTGCACACCTCGGAACTGAGCGACGGCGAGACCGGGGAGATCCGGACGCTGCTCGACGAGGCCTTCGAAGGGGACTTCGCGGACGAGGACTTCGAGCACGCGCTCGGCGGGATGCACGTGCTGGTCCGGGACGCGGGGGGTGTGCTCGTCGCGCACGGCAGTGTGGTGCAGCGGCGGGTCGTGCACGGCGGGCGGGCCCTGCGGACCGGGTACGTCGAGGCCGTCGCCGTACGGACCGGCCTGCGGCGGCGGGGGCTCGGCGCGCGGGTCATGGCCGAGCTGGAACGGATCGTCGGGCGGGCGTACGTCCTCGGGGCGCTGTCGGCGTCGCAGGAGGGGGCCGGGCTCTACATCGCCCGCGGCTGGTCGGTGTGGCCGGGCGCGGTCGGGGCGCTCTCGCCGGACGGGCCGCTGAGGCTCCCCGAGGAGGAGGGGTCCACGTACGTGTGGGCGCCGTCCGGCGGCATCCGGCTGGACCCGGCCGGGCGGCTCGACTTCGACTGGCGGGACGGGGACGTCCTGTAGCCACGACCCGGAGACGCTCGGCGCGCCCGACCCTTTGTGGCCGGTGTAGCGGCGCGACCAGGTGCGGTCGGAGGCGGCCAGGATCGTGAAGTCGTACCAGCCGATGCCGAAGGCAGCGGCGTTGCCATCAGCCCGGCGCCGATGCGCACGAACCCTCTTCACCCAGAGTTCGGTGAACGTCCGGGTGGCCGGATCAGCCGTTGATCCGCACCAGCATCTTGCCCAGGTTCTCCCCGCGGAGCATGCCGCGGAAGGCGTCCACCGTGCGGTCGAATCCCTGCACAACGGTGGTATCGGTACCGATCCGGCCACTGCGCAGATGCGGCACGAGGAAGTCCTCCAATTCGTCCTGCAGACGGGTGTGGTGGCGGACCAACACTCCTTCCAGCCGCAGCGACTTGTGTACGACCTCGAAGAGGTTGCGGGGCGCCGCGGGGGACCGGTCGCCGTTGTAGGTGGAGACGGCGCCGACCCAGGCGATCCGGCCGAACTCGCGCAGTACGTCGATCGCGCCCGCCAGGTGCTCGCCGCCCACGTTGTCCACGTAGACGTCGATGCCGTCGGGGGCCGCCTTCGCGAGTTGCTCGCCGACCGGGCCGTCGTGGTAGTCGAAGGCCGCGTCGAAGCCGAGCACCTCGGTGAGGTGGCGGACCTTGGCCGCCGAGCCCGCGCTGCCGATGATCCGGCGGGCGCCGAGCAGCCGGGCGATGTGCCCGGTGGCCGTGCCCACCCCGCCCGCGGCGGCGGAGACGAAGAGGTCCTCGCCCGGGCGCAGCGCCGCGGTCCGGGTCAGGGCCGCGTACGCGGTCAGACCCGTGCCGCCCAGGATGGAGAGGTACGCCTCCAGCGGGACGCCCGCGTGGCCCCGCAGCTTGCGGGTGCCGTCCACGCCGAGGGTGACGACGGCGTGTGTACGCCAGCCCGCGCGGTGGAAGACCAGGTCGCCCTCGGCGAGGCCCGGGTCGCGGGAGGCGATCACGCGGCCCAGCGAGCGGCCCTCCAGCGGGGTGTCGAGCGCGAAGCCGTCCTCGCTGCCGTCCATCATTCCGCGGTGGTACGGATCCACCGAGAGCAGCAGGTTCGCCACCAGGGCGGTGCCGGGGCCCGGCTCCGGGACCGGGGAGGAGACGTAGGCGAAGTCGGTCGCGGCGGGGAAGCCGGCGGGCCGGGCGATCTGGTGGACGGCGCGAGCGGTGTTCGTGGTCATGGCCCTGACGCTAGGAAGGAATCCGCGCGCCGGGCAGGGGGTTGCGTTCATGGAAGCGGCACATCCATGAATGACGCTCATAGAACGAGGTGGGGGCCCCGATGTCCGATCTTCTCCCGCAGGAGCTGCGGATCCTGGTCGCCGTCGCGGAGGCCGGCGGCTTCTCCGCCGCGGCCGCCGCGCTCGGCCTCACCCAGTCGGCCGTCTCGCACGCGGTGCGCGGCAGCGAGGCCAAGCTCGGCACGGTGCTCTTCGAGCGGGGGCGGTCCGGGGCCTCGCCCACCCGGGCGGGGGAGCGGGCGGTCGGACACGCCCGCCGGATCCTGCGGCTGTACGAGGTGATGGGCGCGGAGGTGCGCGGCGCGGGCCGGGACGGGGGCTCGGACGCGGTGGAGGGGGTGCTGCGGATCGCCGCCTTCCGCAGCGCGGCCCTGCACCTGCTGCCGCCCGCCCTGGAACGGCTCGCCGCCCGGCACCCCGGCATCCGCCCCGAGGTCCGGGTGGTGCGCGAGATCGGCGCCGGCACGGCGGGCGAGGTGGCCGCGGGCCGGGCCGACCTGGGCATCGCCACGCTGGGCTCGCCGGACGGGGCCCCGCCCGGTCTGCTGAGCGGGGTGCTCAGGGAGGAGGCGTACCGGCTGGTGCACCCGGCCGGACATCCGGATCCGAAGGCGCTGCCCCTGATGGACTGGGACGAGAACTGCGGCTCCTACACGCGGTCCTGGTGGCGCTCCCAGGACTGGATCCCGAGGGCGACCGTCAAGGCCGAGGACGACGCGATGGTGCTGACCATGGTCGGCCGGGGCCTCGGTATGGCGATCATGCCCGAGCTGTCCCTGCGGGAGGCGACCGAGGCGGTCCAGATCACCGGTCTGGGTCCACGGGGGCCGGTGAGGCAGGTGGGATACGTCACCACACCGGAATCGGCCTCAACTCTCGCGGTCAGGGCTCTGATCAGGGAACTTCGCTCCGAGAAAGGATGAAACGGACCATCGTGACGGGGCTCTTCGAGGGGTCCAGCGTCTCAGATAGTAGGAAGTCCGAGTAATTGCCGAGACATACAGCGGGACCTGACCTAGCTTTGTAGAAGCCGAACGTCTCGCCGATCAGGCGAATGGCGGTCGAGAGCGCGCGCCCCTGGCAGGCAATCCCTGCGGCGCACTGCTCCCCGCCTCTTCCGGCGCCTTGAAGGAACCCCTCATCCGTGGCTCCGCCACGCCGTGATCTCAAGGAGTCGATCACCATGACCGCAACCACCGCCGCCCGCCGCGTCCGCCAGGCCTCCCGCTCGGCCGACGACCGCAAGAACGCCGCCGCCGCCCTCCAGCGGGCTCTCGACCGCCGTGACAACGGCGGATCGACCGGCCACTGACCAGCACCCCGTCCGGGACATTCTGCGTCCACATGGTGGACGCAGAATGTCTGAGGGCTGGGACACGGAGTACGGTTTCGCCATGTCGACCAGCATCAATCTCGCAGTGATCCCCGGTGATGGCATCGGCCAGGAAGTCGTGGCTCAGGGACTCAAGGTCCTTACCGCGGTCCTGCCCCAGGATGTGAAGCTGGAGACCAAGCCCTACGATCTCGGCGCCCAGCGCTGGCACCGCACCGGTGAGACCCTCCCGGATGCGGAGCTGGAAGCCCTCAAGCACCACGACGCGATCCTGCTGGGCGCCATCGGCGACCCGTCGGTCCCGTCCGGCGTGCTGGAGCGCGGCCTGCTGCTGAAGCTCCGCTTCGCGTTCGACCACTTCATCAACCTGCGCCCGTCGAAGCTGTTCCCCAACACCGCCACCCCGCTGGCCGGTCGCCCGGACATCGACTTCGTCGTGGTCCGTGAGGGCACCGAGGGCCCGTACACCGGCAACGGCGGCAGCCTGCGCACCGGCACGCCCGCCGAGGTGGCCACCGAGGTCAGCATCAACACCGCGTACGGGGTGGAGCGCGTCGTCCGTGACGCGTACGAGCGGGCCAACTCCCGCCCCCGCAAGAAGCTGACGCTGGTCCACAAGAACAACGTCCTCGTGTACGCGGGCCACATGTGGAAGAACATCTTCGACAAGGTCGGCCAGGAGTACCCCGAGGTCACCACCGACTACCTGCACGTCGACGCCGCGACGATCTTCTTCGTCACCCAGCCCGAGCGCTTCGACGTCATCGTCACGGACAACCTCTTCGGTGACATCCTCACCGACCTGGCCGCCGCCGTGACCGGCGGAATCGGCCTGGCCGCCTCCGGGAACATCAACCCGACCGGCGCCTTCCCGTCCATGTTCGAGCCCGTCCACGGCTCGGCCCCGGACATCGCCGGCACCGGCAAGGCCGACCCGACCGCGACGATCCTCTCCGTCGCCCTCATGCTGCGGCACCTGGGCTACGAGGCCGAGGCCGTCCGCATCGAGGACGCGGTCTCCGCCGACCTCGCGGAGCGCGACGGAACCTTCCGCTCCACCGACGCGATCGGCGACGCCCTCGCCGCTCGAGTAGCCGGCTGACCCGGCAGCTCCACCTCAGGAAGCCGCCGGGTCACAATGGGACCCGGCGGCTTCTCCTGTGCGGCGCCCGGGTGCCACCATCTCCCCTGGGCCGCTCTCCCCGCTTCTCCGAAGCCTGCCCGCGCGCGATAATCGAACGCGAGGCCGCGGAATGCGGGGAAGCTCGGACGTCCTAGTACGCCGTGAGCGCGGTCCGCCATACACAACCGGTGAAGGACAAGCACTCATGACGACGCCCACGATCGAGCTCAAGCCCTCCTCGAACCCGCTGTCCGACGCGGAGCGCGAGGCGATCCTGGCCAGCCCCGGCTTCGGCCGCCACTTCACCGACCACATGGTGACGATCAAGTGGACCGAGGGCCGCGGCTGGCACGATGCCGAGCTGGTCCCGTACGCGCCGCTCTCGATGGACCCGGCGAACATGACGCTGCACTACGCGCAGACGATCTTCGAGGGCCTCAAGGCCTACCGCCAGCCCGACGGCACCGTGGCCACCTTCCGCCCCGAGGCCAACGCCGCCCGCTTCCAGGCCTCCGCCCGCCGCATGGCGATGCCGGAGCTGCCGTCCGAGCTGTTCATCGAGGCCTGCGACGCGCTGATCAAGCAGGACCGCGCCTGGGTGCCGGACTCCGGCGAGGCCTCCCTGTACCTGCGGCCGTTCATGTTCGCCTCCGAGGTCGGCCTGGGCGTCCGCCCGGCCAACGAGTTCCTCTTCATCGTCATCGCCTCGCCCGCCGGCGCGTACTTCCCCGGTGGCGTCAAGCCCGTCTCCGTCTGGCTCTCCGAGGACTACGTCCGCGCGGTCAAGGGCGGCACCGGCGCGGCCAAGACCGGCGGCAATTACGCGGCCTCGCTGGTCGCGCAGGCCCAGGCCGCCTCGCACGGCTGCGACCAGGTGGTCTGGCTCGACGCCGTCGAGCACCGCTGGATCGAGGAGATGGGCGGGATGAACCTGTACTTCGTGTACGGCGACCGCATCGTCACCCCCGAGCTCACCGGCTCGCTCCTTCCCGGCATCACCCGCGACTCCCTCCTCACCATCGCCCGCGACCTCGGCTACACCGCCGAGGAGGGCCGGATCACCACCGAGGACTGGAAGCGCGACAACGAGAACGGCACCCTCACCGAGGTGTTCGCCTGCGGCACCGCCGCCGTCATCACCCCGGTCGGCTCGGTCAAGTCCGAGCGCGCCAACTGGATCCAGGGCGACGGCGAGCCCGGCCGGGTCACCATGCGGCTGCGCAAGGCGCTGCTGGAGCTCCAGACCGGCCACAGCGCCGACACCCACGGGTGGATGCACCCGCTCGGCTAGTCCTCCGCGGAACCCCCGGCGCCCCGGCGCCCCGAACGACCCGCACGACCCGAAGGCCCCCGCGCGCAGTGCGCGGGGGCCTTCGGCCGTACCGACGGGGACGGGACGGGACGGGGGTGAGGAAAGGGGGATGGGCGGGCTCAGCGTGCCCCGTCCGTCTCGTCCTCGGGTTTCGTCCTGCGCCTCTCGTCCGCCTCGTCCTCGTCCTCGCCCTCAGGCTTGGGCCGCCCGTTCGCGGTGTCCGGGCCGCCGAGGGCCATCAGGGTGTCGCCGAACGCGTAGGCCAGGCCCGCGGCCCCCTTGGCGATCTTTCCCGCCACGTATACGAGCTCTTCCACGACGCCTCCCCGTGTCCTGGTCGCGGCCTTCCTAGTCGGCCGCCACCGCTACCTGCCCCGTCGGCTCGGCGGCGGGTGCCGCCTGCGGCCGGACCGTCAGTGCGGCGTACACCGCTCCGCCGACCAGCCCCGACAGGATGAAACTGCAGTCCACCCCGCCGGTCAGGGCCAGCAGCGGGCCCTCGTACACCGGGGTCGACACGGCGGCCAGTCCCACGGCCGCGCCGGCCGCCCAGGAGACGGTGGCGCGGAGGTTCCAGCCACCGCTGTACCAGTAGACGCCGCCGCGGGCCCGGCGGTTGAACACCTGGAGGGCATCGGGATCGTAGACCCCGCGGCAGCGGGCGTGTCCGGCCAGGGTGATCACGGCCCACGGGGTGCCGACCGCGGTCAGCAGCAGCACGAAGGAGGTCATCGCTGACTGCACGTCCCACTCGAAGGAGCCGAAGAAGACGAAGGCGGTGGCGACGACCGCGGCGATCACGGTGGCCGTGGTGCGGGTGGCCCTGGGGAGGATCGCGTCGAGGTCCAGGCCCATGGAGTAGAGCATCAGCCCGGCGTTGCCCACCGAGCCGGCCGCGGCGGCGACCAGCAGCGGGACCAGGTACCAGAACGGCGCGGCCTCCACGAGCGGACCGGCGTAGTCCAGCCCCGCCCGGGCGGCGAGTGCGGTGTAGGTGCCGAAGAGCTGCGGTATCAGCAGGCCGATCAGCAGGCCGAAGGCCGTGGCCCAGAGGACCTTGCGGGAGCCGTGCCGGCGCGGCGAGATGTAGCGGGTGTAGTCGCCGAGCAGGGTGATGAAGGCGACGGGACCGCTGAGCCCGGCGGCCACGGCGGCCAGCACCCACGTCGGCCAGAAGGAACCGAGCAGGTACGAGGTCTCCGGCGGGGCGGCGGTGGTGAAGTCCGGGGCGTACGCGAGGACGCCGACGGCCAGCAGGACCACCATGCCGATGGACAGCACCTTGCTCATGCGCAGCAGCAGCCGGTAGCCGAAGACGGCCGCGACGACGGTACACGCGGCCAGGACGCCGTACATCACGGCACGCGAGGCGCCGGTGTCCGGCAGGCCGGTGAGGCGGGCCAGGGTTCCGACCATCACGTCGCCGCCGATCCACAGGGTGAGGGCGGTGTAGCCGAGCGAGAGCAGCAGGCCCACCACCGAGCCGACGAGCCGGCCGCGGACGCCGAACTGGGCGCCGCTGGAGGTGGAGAGGTTGGTCGCGGTGCGCAGGGAGACGAGCGCGAGCGGCGCGGTGAAGGCGATACCGACGAGGGTGCCGGTCACGATGGCCGTGACCGAGGGCCACAGGCCCAGTCCGAAGGACGGGGGCAGCCAGCCGAAGACGATCACACCGAGGCAGAGGTTGGAGCCGAGGAGGATCGAGATCAGGTCACGGGGACCGCTCGTCCGCTCCTCCTCGGGGATGGTGTCGACTCCGCGCTGTTCGATGGGCATGGGGGACTCCCTTGGCAGGGCGGGGGGTGGTTGCGCATGTGTTTGAGCGACACTCAATGTGGCGCAAGCCCTGGTCTCAGGTCAATGATTCCCTCCGAGGAAATGAAGAGTTAGAGTGATGCTCTAACCCATCGACTCAAGAGGTGGTGGATCGGCGTGCGGCTGACCCCTACGGAGCGCGACCGGCTGCTGCTCCGCAGCGCTGCGGAACTGGCCAGGGCCCGCCGGGCCCGGGGCCTGAGGCTCAACGTCCCGGAGGCCACCGCGCTGATCGCGGACACGGTCTGCGAGGCCGCGCGCGACGGCAAGCGGCTCGCGGAGGCCATCGAGGAGGCCCGCAGCGTGCTGGGCCCCGACGACGTCCTGCCGGGCGTCGCCGACGTGGTGACCGAGGTGCACGTGGAGGCCGTCTTCGACGACGGATCCCGTCTCGCGGTGGTCTCGTCGCCCGTCCGGGGCGCTGCACCGCTCGGCGACGACGCCCCGGGCGCCGTCCTCCCCGGCCCCGGCGTCCCCCAGCCGGAGCCGGCCCTCACCCTGCACGTGCGCAACACCGCCGCCGTGCCGGTGAGCGTCACCTCCCACTTCCACTTCTTCGAGGCGAACCCGCGGCTCGACTTCGACCGCGCCGCCGCCTACGGGATGCGGCTGTGCGTACCGGCGGGCTCGTCCGTACGGTTCGACCCCCACGGCGAGGGCGAGGTCGGCCTCGTCCCCCTCGGCGGCGAGCGCGTCGCGATCGGTTTCGCGGGGCTGGTCGACGGCCCGCTCGACGCCCCCGGAGTCAAGGAGGAGGCCCTGCGCCGCGCGGCGGCCTGCGGCTACCTGGGCGTGCTCGGCGAGGACCGCCCGGACCCGGGGCAGGCTCCGGGCGGCCACCCCGACGCCCCGCCGACCCCGGGTCCCGCGACCGCGGCCGACCGGGCCGACTCCACCGACCGCCCGGAAGGGACGACGGCATGAGCAGGCAGACGCCGCACACGGACCACAGCGCGCACTGCGCGCCCGGCAGCCGGCACATCGACCCGCACGAGTACGCCTCCGTCTTCGGCCCCCGCGCCGGCGACCGGGTACGGCTCGGCGACTCCGGGCTCACCGTCCGGGTGGAGTCCGACGCCCAGAAGCCCGGCGACGAGTTCCTCGCCGGCTTCGGCAAGACCGCCCGCGACGGCCTGCACCTGAAGGCCGCCGCCGTCCGCGAGACCTGCGACGTCGTCATCAGCAACGTGCTGGTCATCGACGCCGTCCTCGGCATCCGCAAGGTGTCGATCGGCATCCGCGAGGGCCGCATCCACGCGATCGGCCGGGCCGGCAACCCCGACACCCTCGACGGGGTCGACGTGGTCGTCGGCACGGGTACCTCGATCGTCTCCGGCGAAGGCCTGATCGCCACCGCCGGCGCCGTCGACACCCACGTCCACCTGCTCTCCCCGCGCATCATGGAGGCCTCGCTCGCCGCGGGCGTCACCACGGTCATCGGCCAGGAGTTCGGCCCCGTCTGGGGCGTCGGCGTCAACTCGCCGTGGGCGCTGAGGCACGCCTTCAACGCCTTCGACGCCTGGCCCGTGAACATCGGCTTCCTCGCCCGCGGCTCCTCCTCGGACGCGGCCCCGCTGGTCGAGGCCCTGGCCGAGGGCGGCGCCTGCGGCTTCAAGGTCCACGAGGACATGGGCGCCCACACCCGCGCCCTGGACACCGCCCTGCGCGTGGCCGAGGAGCACGACGTACAGGTCGCCCTGCACAGCGACGGCCTCAACGAGTGCCTCTCCGTCGAGGACACCCTGCGCGTCCTGGACGGCCGCACCATCCACGCCTTCCACATCGAGGGCTGCGGCGGCGGGCACGTCCCCAACGTGCTCAAGATGGCGGGCGTGCCGAACGTCATCGGCTCCTCCACCAATCCCACCCTGCCCTTCGGCCGGGACGCGGTCGCCGAGCACTACGGCATGATCGTCTCCGTCCACGATCTCAAGCCCGACCTCCCGGGCGACGCCGCCATGGCCCGCGACCGGATCCGCGCGGGCACCATGGGCGCCGAGGACGTGCTGCACGACCTGGGTGCGATCGGCATCACCTCCTCCGACGCCCAGGGCATGGGCCGCGCGGGCGAGACCATCCGCCGCACCTTCGCGATGGCCGCCAAGATGAAGGGCGAGCTCGGCCCGCTGGCCGGCGACGGCGAGGGCGACGACAACGCCCGCGTCCTGCGCTACATGGCCAAGCTCACCATCAACCCCGCCATCGCCCACGGCCTGTCCCACGAGATCGGCTCCATCGAGATCGGCAAGCTCGCCGACATCGTGCTCTGGCGCCCCCAGTTCTTCGGCGCCAAGCCACAGCTGGTCCTCAAGTCCGGCTTCCCGGCGTACGGGGTCACCGGCGACCCCAACGCCGCCACCGACACCTGCGAACCCCTGGTCCTCGGACCGCAGTTCGGCTCGTACGGGGCCACCGCGGCCGACATCTCCGTCGCCTTCGTCTCCGCTTCGGCCGCCGCGCTCGGCTCCGACGAGATGCCGACCCGCCGCCGCCGGGTGGCCGTGCGCGGCACCCGCGGCATCGGCCCGAAGGACCTGCTCCTCAACTCCCGGGTGGGCTCGGTCGACGTGGACGCGCGCAGCGGACTCGTCTCCCTCGACGGGGAGCCGCTGCGCTCCGAAGCCGCCGAAACGGTCTCCCTGAACCGCCTGTACTTCCTGTAAGTCAGCACAGCCCTAAGGACCTCCTGTCATGACTGCCGCACAGCCCGCCAAGCCGGTCGACGCCGGCTTCCGGATGCCCGCCGAGTGGACGCCCCACGAGCGCACCTGGATGGCCTGGCCCAGCCCCAACCCGACCTTCACCACCGCGCAGGAGCTCGCCGAGGCCCGCGAGGCCTGGGGCGCCGTCGCCCGCGCGGTGCGCGCGTACGAGCCGGTGACCCTCGTGGTCTCGCCCGGCGACGCAGACAGCGCCCGCGGACACGTCGGCGACGACGTGCAGATCGTCGAGCAGGAGCTCGACGACGCCTGGATGCGCGACATCGGCCCGACCTTCGTCACCAACGACGCCGGCGAACTCGCGGCCGTCGACTGGACCTTCAACGGCTGGGGCGCCCAGGAGTGGGCCCGCTGGGACCATGACGCGAAGATCGCCAGGCACGTCTCGGACGTGGCCGGCACCCGCACGTACAGCACCGAACTCGTCAACGAGGGCGGCGCCATCCACGTCGACGGCGAGGGCACCGTGCTCCTCACCGACACCGTGCAGCTGGGCGAGGGCCGCAACCCCGGCTGGACCCGCCGGCAGGTCGAGGCCGAGATCCACGCCCACCTCGGCACCACCAAGGCGATCTGGCTGCCGTACGGCCTGGCCGGCGACTACGGCACCTACGGCACCCAGGGCCACGTCGACATCGTCGCCGCCTTCGCCCGCCCCGGCGTCGTCATGGTCCACGCCCAGCCCGACCCGGCCCACCCGGACCACGAGCGCTGCAAGACCATCGCGGCCCTCCTGCGCGCGTCCACGGACGCCCGGGGCCGGCGGCTGGAGGTCGTGGAGATCCCGGCGCCGACCGTGCTGGAGGAGGACGGGGAGTGGGTGGACTACTCCTACATCAACCACTACCTCTGCAACGGCGGCGTGGTGCTGTGCTCCTTCGACGACCCGCGCGACGAGGAGGCCGCCGAGATCTTCCGCGGACTGTTCCCCGAGCGGACCGTGACACTCGTCGACGCACGTACGATTTTCGCCGGGGGTGGCGGTATCCACTGCATCACCCAGCAGCAGCCGAAGGTCTGATCCGCAGACGGCCGGCAGCCGACCGACAAGGAGTGGGGCCATGGTGGCGGGTGGAGTGCCGGTACGCGCGGCGCGGAAGAACGCGCCCCCGCGCGAGGACGTACTCGTCGCCGCCATGGCCACGATCGCCGAGCGCGGTCTGGAAGGCCTGACCATGGCCGGGCTGGGCCGCGAGGTCGGCATGAGCAGCGGCCACCTCCTCTACTACTTCCGCAGCAAGGACGAGCTCCTGCTGCAGACCCTTGAGTGGAGCGAGGCGGAACTGGGCGGAGAGCGCCGTGCCCTGCTGTCCCGCCGCGGCCCGGTGATCGAGCGCCTCCAGGCGTACGTCGACCTGTACGTGCCCACGCGGGCCCGTGACCCGCACTGGACGCTGTGGCTGGAGGTCTGGAACCGCTCCCAGAACGCCGGCCCCCAGGAGCGCGACCGGCAGGCGGCCATCGAGGGCGCCTGGCACCGCGACCTGGTGGCGCTGATCGCCGAGGGCATCTCGCGCGGGGAGTTCCGTCCGGTCGACGCCGAACGCGTGGCGACGCGCACCCGGGCCCTGCTCGACGGATTCAGCATCCAGCTGGCCGTCGGCCTGCCGACGATGGACCGCGAGGCCATCCTCGACCACGTCCGGGAGTTCCTCGCGGAAACCCTCACGGTCGGCCCTGCCGGCGCGTGAGTCGCGGGGACCGGAGGCCGAGCCCCCGCAACGGCGCCGCGGTCGCCCACCCGGGGGTGCCGGGACCCCGCCCCGGAGCCCGCGCACGCCGCGAAGACGTCCGGCGGGCGCCTGCCCGCATGCTGAGATCCCTGTCCATCCGCGGCGAGCGGTGTGGCACACTGCCAGCGTGCCTGCTCAGCTCATGATTATCGCCAGCAGCGCGCCGGTCCCCAGTGGCCGCTGAACCGTGGAAGAACTTCGCGGAAGCGGCCACCGTGCCTCAGACCCGCGCGCAGACCTCTCGCTACCCGCGAGAGGTTTTTTCGTTTCCCGGACCATCCAGCCGGGACCGGACCGCGCGCGATGATGGGGGCAGTGGATCCCGGGTATCCGGAACCACTCACCGACAGGAGTCAGACAGCATGACGACGACACCAGAGGCGGCAGCCGCGGTCCTCGACGACGGCTTCCACGTCTTCGACACCACCCTGCGCGACGGCGCCCAGCGTGAGGGCATCAACCTCACGGTCGCCGACAAGCTGACGATCGCCCGGCACCTGGACGACTTCGGAGTGGGCTTCATCGAGGGCGGCTGGCCCGGCGCCAACCCCCGTGACACCGAGTTCTTCGCCCGCGCCCGCGCGGAGATCGACTTCAAGAACGCCCAGCTGGTCGCCTTCGGCGCCACCCGGCGCGCAGGCGGCTCGGCGGCCGAGGACCCGCAGGTGCGGGCCCTGCTGGAGTCCGGCGCCCCCGTGATCACACTCGTCGCCAAGTCCCACGACCGCCACGTCGAGCTCGCCCTGCGCACCACCCTGGACGAGAACCTGGAGATGGTCCGCGACACCGTCTCCCACCTGGTTGGCCAGGGCCGCCGCGTCTTCGTCGACTGCGAGCACTTCTTCGACGGCTACCGGGCCAACGCCGAGTACGCGAAGTCGGTCGTCCGCACCGCCCACGAGGCGGGCGCCGACGTCGTCATCCTCTGCGACACCAACGGCGGCATGCTGCCCGCCCAGATCACGGCGACCGTCGCGACCGTCCTCGCCGACACGGGCGCCCGCCTGGGCATCCACGCCCAGGACGACACCGGCTGCGCCGTCGCCAACACGCTCGCCGCCGTGGACGCGGGCGCCACCCACGTCCAGTGCACGGCGAACGGCTACGGCGAGCGCGTCGGCAACGCCAACCTCTTCCCCGTCGTCGCCGCCCTGGAGATCAAGTACGGGCGCAAGGTGCTCCCCGACGGGGCGCTCGCCGAGATGACCCGGATCTCGCACGCGATCGCCGAGGTCGTCAACCTCACCCCTTCCACACACCAGCCGTACGTCGGCGTCTCCGCCTTCGCGCACAAGGCGGGCCTGCACGCCTCCGCCATCAAGGTCGACCCGGACCTCTACCAGCACATCGACCCCGAGCGGGTCGGCAACACCATGCGGATGCTGGTCTCCGACATGGCCGGCCGGGCCTCCATCGAGCTCAAGGGCAGGGAGCTCGGCGTCGAGCTGGGCGGCGACCGCGCGCTGATCTCCCGGGTCGTCGAACGGGTCAAGGAGCGGGAGCTTCAGGGCTACACGTACGAGGCGGCCGACGCCTCCTTCGAGCTGCTGCTGCGCGCCGAGGCCGAGGGCCGGGCCCGCAAGTACTTCCGCATCGAGTCCTGGCGGGCGATCGTCGAGGACCGCCCGGACGGCACCCACGCCAACGAGGCCACGGTCAAGCTGTGGGCCAAGGGCGAGCGCATCGTCGCGACGGCCGAGGGCAACGGCCCGGTCAACGCACTGGACCGGGCGCTGCGGGTGGCGCTGGAGCGGTTCTACCCCCAGCTGGCCAAGTTCGAGCTGGTCGACTACAAGGTCCGCATCCTCGAAGGCACGCACGGCACGGAGTCCACGACCCGCGTGCTGGTCGCCACGACGGACGGTGTCCGCGAGTGGTCCACGGTCGGCGTCGCCCCGAACGTGATCGCGGCGTCCTGGCAGGCCCTGGAGGACGCGTACACGTACGGCCTGCTGCACGCGGGCGTGGAACCGGCCGAGTAGCCCCGACCAGGACCTGACGCACCCGCAGCGGCCGGGGCGCTCCCGGCCACTGCGGGGCGATATGGGCCTTATCTGTCATTCACACAGGAAAGCCCCAGTTCAGGTAGCGTCGTGCATATGAGGACCAGGCTGATATCCATACGCATGGGATCGCTGATGTCCGGTCTGCTGCTGGCCCTGTCGGCGACCGCCCTCGTGGGCGCCCCGCAGGCGTCGGCCGCCACCGGAGTCGCTGCCGTGGCGGAGGCCCTCAAGGAGGGCCCGGTCTACGTCGACCCCCGAGCCGAGGCACAGCTGCCCCCGGCCGAGGCGGACGCGCTCGCACAGAAGATCAAGGACGCCGGAAAGCCGGTGTTCGTCGCCGTGCTGCCGGCCACCGCCGAATTCCCCGAGGACAAGGTGCTCGGCGCCGTCCGCACCGAGACCGGCATCACCGGTCTCTACGCGATCCGGCTCGGCGACGGCTTCGACGCGGGCGCCGACCGGGCGGTCATGCCGGCCAACGCCGTGCGCAACCTCTCCGAGGCCGTCAAGACCGGCGGGCCCGTGGACGCGACCACCCAGCTCAACAACTTCGTCGACCAGGCCCTGGCGCAGGCGAAGGGCGGCGCCCCCGCCTCCTGGGGCAGCACCGGCGGGGACGAAGGCGTCCCGGTCGCCGGGCTGATCGGGCTGGGCGCGGTGGCCGTGATCGGCGGCGGCGGTGCGTACGCGCTGGTCCGCCGCAACCGGATGAAGAAGGAAGAGATCCGGCGCGAGGCCGTCGAGCGGCTCGGCGTGGTCGTCGACGAGGACATCACGGCCTTCGGCGAGGAGCTGGAGCGACTCGACTTCCACCCGGGCGAGCCCGGCGCCGACGACGCCATGCGCAAGGACTACGAGCAGGGGCTCGACTCGTACGACAAGGCCAAGCAGATGATGGCCTCGGTCCAGTACCCCGAAGAGGTCAAGGGCGTGACCCAGACCCTGGAGGACGGCCGGTACGCCCTGGCCCGTCTGGACGCGCGCCGGCAGGGGAGGCCGCTGCCCGAGCGCCGCTCGCCCTGCTTCTTCGACCCGCGCCACGGGCCGAGCACCGAGGACGCGTCCTGGGCTCCGGCCGGCGGGACGGCCCGTACCGTGCCCGTCTGCACGGCGGATGCCGTACGGCTGCGTGACGGCCTGGACCCGGCGGTCCGCACGGTCGAGACCGACCACGGTCCGCGGCCGTACTACGACGCCGGCCCGGCGTACGGTCCCTGGGCCGGCGGATACTTCGGCGGTGGCATCCTGCCCGGCCTGCTCATGGGAACGATGCTCGGTTCGATGATGTCGAGCCCCGCCTACGCCTCGGACTTCGGCGGCGACATGGGCGGCGGCTTCGAGGGCGGGGAGGTCTCCGGCGCCGACTTCAACCCGTCCGACTTCGGCGGCGGCGGATTCGACGGGGGCGGCGGCTTCGACGGCGGGGGAGGCTTCTAGCCTCCCCCGGGGCCCGCGCGCCGCGGGGATCCCCGCCCGGGGTGGGCGGATCTGCGGATCTGCTGCGAATCTGCGGCTCCGCAGATCAGGCCTGCTTGATGGCCGAGATGTCGAAGGTCAGCTTCACCTTGTCGCTGACCATCACGCCGCCGGCCTCCAGCGCGGCGTTCCAGGTCAGGCCCCAGTCGGAGCGCAGGATCTCGGCGGAGCCCTCGAAGCCGACGCGCTCGTTGCCGTAGACGTCCGTGGCCGAACCGGTGAACTCCAGGTCGATGGAGAGCGGCCGCGTGACGTCCTTGATCGTCAAATCGCCGGTGATGCGGTACACGTCGCCGCCGAGCTGATGCGCGGCGGTGGACCGGAAGGTCATCAGTGGGAAGGCGTCGGCGTCGAAGAAGTCGCCGCTGCGCAGGTGGGCGTCGCGGTCGCCGATGCCGGTGCTGATGGAGGGGATCTTGACGTCGATGGCGGCCGTGGAGCGGGCCGGGTCGGCGCCGTCCAGGTGCAGGGTGCCCTCGTGCTCCGCGAAGGAGCCGCGGACGTTGGTGACCATGGCGTGGCGGACGGTGAAGCCGATGCTGCTGTGGGCGGCGTCGATGACGTAGTCGCCGGTGAGGGCGGCCAGAGCCGGGTCCACGTCCAGCGTGGCGACGGCGCCGGCGGAGAGGGCGCCTTCCTGGGCTTCGGCGGTACGGCTGCGGCGGGTGAACATACCCATGACGTGCTCCTCGGTGGTGTCCTGCTCGGTGGATCAGGTTCTGTTGAATCTTCAACGACTTCAACGAGAATGACGCTAGACCCATTCCGTTCAAATTTCAACATCTAGGCGGTGTGTCAGGCCGTTTTGTGAAAGTCCTACAAAGGACAATGGGCCCGTCTGGGGGAGTCCTCGTATCCTCCGGCCGTTCTGTGCGGGCCGGACAGCGGAAGACTCCGGAGACTGTGAGGAATGAACGGAGGTTTTTCGCCGCGATCTTCGTAAGGTCGGTACATGACCGTTGTGGACCAGATCCCGAGCGAGCCGACGGACGCCCGCGGGCGCGTGGCCGAGTTGCACTCCCTGCGTGAGCAGGCGCGGCGCGGCCCCAGTGACCGGGCGACCGAGACCCAGCACGCCAAGGGCAAGCTGACCGCCCGTGAGCGCATCGCGCTGCTGCTCGACGAGGGTTCCTTCAAGGAGGTCGAGCAGCTGCGCCGCCACCGGGCGACCGGGTTCGGCCTGGAGGCGAAGAAGCCGTACACCGACGGTGTCATCACCGGCTGGGGCACGGTCGAGGGGCGCACGGTCTTCGTGTACGCACACGATTTCCGGATCTTCGGCGGTGCGCTGGGCGAGGCCCACGCGACCAAGATCCACAAGATCATGGACATGGCCATCGCGGCCGGTGCCCCGCTGGTCTCCCTGAACGACGGCGCCGGAGCCCGTATCCAGGAGGGCGTCTCCGCCCTCGCCGGCTACGGCGGCATCTTCCAGCGCAACACCAAGGCGTCGGGCGTCATCCCGCAGATCTCGGTCATGCTGGGCCCGTGTGCCGGCGGCGCCGCGTACTCCCCGGCGCTGACCGACTTCGTGTTCATGGTCCGCGACACCTCGCAGATGTTCATCACCGGCCCGGACGTGGTCCGCGCCGTGACCGGCGAGGAGATCACCCAGAACGGGCTCGGCGGCGCGGACGTGCACGCCGAGACCTCGGGCGTCGCGCACTTCGCGTACGACGACGAGGAGACCTGCATCTCCGAGGTCCGCTACCTCATCTCGATGCTGCCCTCGAACAACCGTGAGAACCCGCCGGTCCACGAGACGAGCGACCCCGCGGACCGCCGCAGCGAGGTCCTCCTCGACCTGGTGCCCGCCGACGGCAACCGCCCGTACGACATGCTCAAGGTCATCGAGGAACTCGTCGACGACGGTGATGTCCTGGAGATCCACGAGCGCTGGGCCCGCAACATCATCTGCGCCCTGGGCCGGATGAACGGCCAGGTCGTCGGCATCGTCGCCAACCAGCCCGGCCACCTCGCCGGCGTCCTGGACATCCACGCCTCCGAGAAGGCGGCGCGCTTCGTCCAGCTCTGCGACGCCTTCAACATCCCGATCATCACGCTGCTGGACGTCCCCGGCTTCCTGCCGGGCGTCGACCAGGAGCACGGCGGCATCATCCGCCACGGCGCCAAGCTGCTCTACGCGTACTGCAACGCCACCGTCCCGCGGATCTCCCTGATCCTGCGCAAGGCCTACGGCGGCGCCTACATCGTCATGGACTCGCAGTCCATCGGCGCCGACATCACCTACGCCTGGCCCACCAACGAGATCGCCGTCATGGGCGCCGAGGGCGCGGCCAACGTCATCTTCCGCAAGCAGATCGCGGACGCCGAGGACCCCGAGGCCATGCGCGTCCGCATGGTCAAGGAGTACAAGGCCGAACTGATGCACCCGTACTACGCGGCCGAACGCGGCCTCGTCGACGACGTCATCGACCCCGCCGAGACCCGCGAGGTGCTCGTCAGCGCTCTCGCGATGCTTCGCAACAAGCACGCCGATCTGCCGTCGCGCAAGCACGGCAACCCGCCGCAGTAATCGCGAAGGAGTCCTGCCACCTCATGACCAACGCCACTGACACCCTGCTGCGCGTCGAAAAGGGCAACGCCGAGCCCGAGGAGCTGGCCGCGATCACCGCGATCCTCCTCGCCCGCGCCGCCGCCACCCCCGACGAGGTCACCATCCGTACGCCCCGCCAGGCCGGCTGGCGCCGCCTGGAGCGCACCCCGGGCTTCCGCGCCCCGCACAGCTGGCAGGGCTGAGTTCCAGAGCCCCCGAAGGCCCCCGCACCCGTCCAGGGTCGCGGGGGCCTTCTGCGTACGGGTGCTGGATGCCGGGTGCGCCTACGGCGAAGGCCCCCGCGTCATGTGACACGGGGGCCTGTCGGATACAGCGAACCGCTCCTACCGCAGGCGCGCCATGAGGGCGTGCTCGACGAGCGTGATGAGCGCGCTCTTGGCGTCCGCGCGGTGGCGGGCGTCGGTCGTGATGATCGGGGCGTCCGGGCCGATCTGCAGGGCCTCGCGGACTTCCTCCGGCGTGTACGCCTGGTTCCCGTCGAAGCCGTTGAGGGCCACGACGAAGGGGAGGCCGCTGTTCTCGAAGTAGTCGACGGCGGGGAAGCAGTCGGCGAGGCGGCGCGTGTCGACGAGCACGACGGCGCCGATGGCGCCGCGGACCAGGTCGTCCCACATGAACCAGAAGCGGTCCTGGCCCGGTGTACCGAAGAGGTACAGGATCAGGTCCTGGTCCAGGGTGATACGGCCGAAGTCCATGGCGACCGTGGTGGTCGTCTTGTCACCGGTGTGGGTGAGGTCGTCGATCCCGGCCGAGGCGCTGGTCATGACGGCTTCGGTGCGCAGCGGGTTGATCTCGGAGACCGCGCCGACGAACGTGGTCTTGCCCACGCCGAAGCCGCCCGCCACCACGATCTTCGCGGAGGTGGTGGAGCGAGCGGGAGCCGCTCCGCCGTTAGAGCTTGCGAAGTCCACTGAGCACCCTTTCGAGCAGTGTCACATCTGGCTGGCCGCCGGCAGACTCGTCGCCGCCGGGCTGGTGAATGGCGACAAGGCCCGCCTCCGCCAGGTCGGCGACGAGGATGCGGGCGACACCAAGAGGAATGGAGAGAAGTGCCGAGATCTCCGCGACGGATTTGATCTCCTGGCACAGGCGGCAGATGCGCTGGTGCTCGGGCAACTGCCCTTGCAGGCGCGAGGGATCCGCCGTGGTACTGACCAGCGCCTCGATGGCGAGCTGGTAGCGCGGCCGCGTACGGCCGCCGGTCATCGCGTACGGACGCACCAGCGGGTTGTGGGCCTTCGGAGCCGGCTGCCGTGCGGCGCGCGGAGGCGGCTGCGGAGGCATCTGGGGCTGTCCGTACGGCTGCTGCTGCTGGTAGGGGTACTGCTCCGGCACCGGCTGGCTGGGCGCGGAGGGGAAGTTGAAGCGGTTCTGGTCGTGCCCACCCTGCGGCTGCTGCGCGCCGCCATAAGGATGTCCTCCGGGTGTTGTCACGTGTCCTCCTCCGACTCCAAGTACGCAGTACTCCCTGTGGAACCGCGCCACCGCACCCTATGGTGCGATGGCGCGAAACGCACTGCCTGTCTGCTAGTTGAGAAGACTTCCCTGCAGCTCGGCGCGCAGGTCCGGAGTGAGGACACTGCCCGCGCGATCCACCAAAAGAGCCATCTCGTAGCCCACGAGGCCGATGTCGCACTCGGGGTGCGCGAGCACCGCGAGGGACGATCCATCCGATACGGACATGAGGAAAAGGAATCCCCGGTCCATCTCGACCACGGTCTGGTTGACGGCGCCACCCTCGAAGATGCGGGAGGCCCCGGCGGTCAGCGAGGTCAGTCCGGAGGCCACGGCCGCCAGCTGATCGGCGCGGTCCCGCGGAAACCCGTCGGACATCGCCAGAAGAAGGCCGTCGGCGGAGACCACCACCGTGTGGGACACCCCAGGGGTGTTGTCCACGAAGTTGGTGATCAACCAGTTCAGGTTCTGTGCCGCCTGGCTCATCGGGCTCACACTAACGCTCCTGGTCATAGCTGTTACTTGACTGCTCAGAACCCGCGCTGCGTCCCTGCTGGACACCGCGCCGCAGGTTGCTCAACCTGCCGCGGACGTCCTCCGGAGCGCGGGAGACCTGGGGGCCGCCCTGCGGGGTCGTCTCCGCTGCGCCCTCGACCAGGTTGGCCTTGGGCACGCGCCGAGGGAGACCGGACGGGGTGACCCCGCCCGCCTTCGGCTCACGGAGCTTGCCGGCCTGCTGCCAGCGTTCGTCGTTGCGCGAACGCCAGGCCGCGGTGCCTTCAGTTTCCTCCGGGGCCCGCTCCTGAGCGGCGGGCTGCTGACGCGGCGACCGCTGCTCGAAGAGGGATCCGGTGGACTCCGCTTCCTGCTGTCCCGGCTGCCGCTGCTGCGGGCTGCCGCGGCGCGGCAGGCCCGCTCCGGTCATCGCGTGACCGGTGTCGGCTGCGGCACCCGGACGGTCGAAGCCTACGCGCTCCGGGGCCGCTTCGGGGACGGCCCGGGATTCCGATTCGGTCCCGTAATCCTGCTGGTAGGCAGCCGGATACGTGTTCTGCTGGGGCCACTCGGCCTGCTCCGACCGGGCTCCGTAGCCGCCGTCGTAGCTCTGAGTGGCCTGCTGCTGGTCCGGGTAGCCGTCTTCCGTATAGCCGTAGTCCTGCTGCGGGTACGCCTCGTAGCCCTGCTGCGCCTGCGGTGCCTCGTACGAGGTGTCGAAGGCCTGCCCGGACTGCTGCTCGTAGCCCTGGTACTCCTGGTACCCGTGCTCCGGCTGAGGTTCCGGATACTCCTGGGCGGACGGGTCGGCGTACTGCTGCTGTTCCTGCGGGTAACCCACCTGGGCGGCCAGCGCGGCCCGGCGCCCCTGCTGTCCCAGGGACCGGCCGACCGGGTCGGCCGGGAGGCCGTCGGCGCCCTGCTGGTCGTACCGCGAGTCGTCGAAGCCGAGCTCGGCGGCGGTGCGCAGCGGGGCGGCCTGCTGGGCCTTCTGCTCCGGGATGATCTGGGAAACCGTGAAGTCGTCGTCCGGGATGCCCTCGCCACCGCCACCGTGGGTGATGGCGTCGGGAAGCATGACCAGCGAGGTGGTGCCCGCCGCCTCGCCCGAGGGGCGCAGCTGGACGCGGATGCTGTGGCGGTCCGCCAGTCGGCCGACCACGAACAGACCCATGCGCTGCGAGATCGCGGCGTCCACGGTCGGCGGGTTGGCCAGCTTGTGGTTGATGTCCGCGAAGTCCTCGGCGGTGAGGCCGATGCCCTTGTCGTGGATCTCGACCATCACGCGGCCGTCGGGCAGACGCGTGGCGTTGACTCGGACCTTGGTCTGCGGGGAGGAGAACGTGGTGGCGTTCTCCAGAAGCTCGGCGAGCAGGTGCACGAGGTCGGTCACGGCCTGGCCGTGGATCTCGGCGTCGGAGACGCCGGAGAGCTCGATGCGCTCGTACTGCTCCACCTCGGAGGAGGCGGCGCGCAGCACGTCGACGAGGGGCACCGGCTGGTCCCAGCGGCGGCCCGGCTCCTCACCCGCGAGGATGAGCAGGTTCTCGCCGTTGCGGCGCATACGGGTGGCCAGGTGGTCCAGGCGGAAGAGGTTCTCCAGCTGGTCCGGGTCGGCCTCGTTGTTCTCCAGGTCGGTGATGAGGGTCAGCTGGCCCTCGATCAGCGACTGGTTGCGCATGGAGAGGTTCGTGAAGATCGCGTTGACGTTCCCTCGCAGGAGCGCCTGCTCGGCGGCGAGCCGTACGGCTTCCCGGTGGACCTGGTCGAAGGCGCGGGCGACCTCGCCGATCTCGTCCTGGGAGTCGATCGGGATCGGGTGGACGCGGGTGTCGACCTTGCCCGGATCCGTGCGCGAGAGCTGGTCGACGAGCATCGGCAGGCGCTGCTCGGCGATGTCGAAGGCGGCGCTGCGCAGGCGGGCCATCGCGCGGCCCATCTGGCGGGCCATCATGCCGGCCAGGATGAAGGCGGCGAGCAGGGCCACGACCACGATGCCGCCGTTGACGATGGCGTCGGTGCGGGCGTCGTCGGAGACCGCGACGGCGTCGTCGACGGCCTTGGTGAGGAGTTCCTTCTCGATCTCGTCGTAGCCGTCGAACTTGGCGGTGGCGGCTGCCTGCCAGAACACGGGGTTCGTGCCGTTCTCGGCGAGCTTCTTCTTGCTCTCACCGCTGGCTATCGCCTCGGTCATGCCGACCAGCGGATTGCCGGTGGGCGAGGTGGGCGGCGGCACGAACTTGGTGCCGGCCTGCTCGGCCTGGTGCTTGACCTCGGCGAGCTTGGCCTTGCCCTCCTCGGACTTCTTGGCCATGACCTCCTTGAGGCGGTTCACGTCGCCTTCGGTGCCCGCCGCGACGTACTCGCCGATGGCGATTTCCTCGAGGTAGGCGTAGGAGGAGAAGGCGACGAGCTGGGCCTTGCGGGTGTTCTCGTCCGTGCTCGGGCGGACCAGCAGGTGGGTGCCGACGGAGCGCTGCAGCGAGTTGGCCGCCTTGGCCAGCTGGATCGCGTAGACCATGCGGCCGTACGAGGTCACGTTGCCGGTGCCGAGACCGAGCTCGTTGGCGAACTGCATGAGGTAGTGCTGGACCACCACATAGCCCTCTTCGGTCGGGATGGGACCCAACGCGGAGGGGGGGTTCTTCTTCGGGGTCTCGATGACGGCCTGATAGGCCTTCTCGCGGACATCCTTCAGCTTGGGCTCATCCGTGCGGAAGAGTTCCAGACGCCGCTCGAGTCCCTGGTTCTTCGGCAGGTCCTGGACGACCGTGTCGAACTTCTCCTTGGCCGCGGTGGTGACCGCGTAGGCCTCGGTGACCTTGGGGTCCTTCGTCTGGCCGTTCAGGAGCGGCTCGGCCGTCAGGTCACGCTCGTTGAGCAGTGCCTGGCCGTACTCCGAGGCTGCCTGGACGACCCGGGCTATCTGCTCGGCGTCCTTGGCCTCGTTCCAGGTGTCGATGGAGCCCTTCACCTGGAAGCCGCCCATGACCAGACCCACGAGGGCGGGCACGAGCAGGATGGCGTTCAGACGGGTCGGCACGCGCCAGTTGCGGGGCGAGAACCTGCTGGTGCTCCCGCTGCTCGCGGGCGGGTCCACGGGCACGTCGACGTGCGACGCGGCCGCTCGCGGCGGCGGGGTGAAGTTGCCGCGCGCGGGTTCATCCGCGGGGCTTGCGATGCTTCGCCTCACTCGACCAACAACCTCTCGGCGGTGCTACTAGCTAGTTCGTTGAATTCCAGCACGGTTAACGGCCGTGTTCCAAACAGTTGGAACCGGCCATTCCCAGAGCCTTATGCCCCACCTAAATCGGACATAAAGAGCGTCCTACGGCAAAAGCGGGGGGAGTTGTCAGCGCAGTGGTACCAAACGAACGCACCCCGTTGCCAACTGGCCTCAATTCTCTGTCGAAACGTTATGAACGAGAAGGGCGGGCCGTGTCGTAGGACACAGCCCGCCCCTCCCGCGCGCGACCGGAACCGTGTTACTTCAGCCGTGCCATGAGGGCGTGCTCGACGAGCGTGATGAGCGCGCTCTTGGCGTCCGCGCGGTGGCGGGCGTCGGTGGTGATGATGGGGGCGCCGGGGCCGATCTGCAGGGCCTCGCGGACTTCCTCCGGGGTGTACGGCTGGTATCCCTCGAAGCCGTTGAGGGCCACGACGAAGGGGAGGCCGCTGTTCTCGAAGTAGTCGACGGCGGGGAAGCAGTCGGCGAGGCGGCGCGTGTCGACGAGCACGATCGCACCGATGGCGCCGCGGACCAGGTCGTCCCACATGAACCAGAAGCGGTCCTGGCCCGGTGTACCGAAGAGGTACAGGATCAGGTCCTGGTCCAGGGTGATGCGGCCGAAGTCCATGGCCACGGTGGTGGTCGTCTTGTCACCGGTGTGGGTGAGGTCGTCGATCCCGGCCGAGGCGCTGGTCATGACGGCCTCGGTGCGCAGCGGGTTGATCTCCGACACGGCTCCGACGAACGTGGTCTTGCCCACGCCGAAGCCGCCCGCCACCACGATCTTCGCGGAGGTGGTGGAGCGAGCGGGAGCCGCTCCGCTAGATGTTCCGAAGGCCACTGAGCACCCTTTCGAGCAGCGTTACATCCGGCGTGCCGCCGGCCTCTCCATTACCCGGCTGGTGGATGGCCACCATTCCGGCCTCCGCCAGGTCGGCGACGAGGATCCGGGCGACACCGAGCGGCATCGACAGCAGTGCGGAGACCTCGGCGACCGACTTGACCTCGCGGCACAGGGTGCAGATGCGCTGGTGCTCGGGGAGCAGGCCGGACAGGTGCATCGGATCGGCGGTGGTGCTGACCAGTGCCTCTATGGCGAGCTGGTAGCGGGGCCGGGTCCGGCCGCCGGTCATCGCGTACGGACGCACCAGCGGCTGGTCGCCTTCCGAGTACGAGTCTCCGTACGCATCGGGATAGGCGGGGGGCGGGGTCATTGATCCTCCGGGCTGGACAGCAGTGGTCAGCGTGCCGTCTGACGGGGCGGCCGGTGGGGGGAACGGTATGACGGCCTGGCGGGGGTACTGGATTCCGGGGCGGGGCCCCGGTCTCCCGGCCGGTAGTACCGTCCGGCCGGGAGAGGGGAAGTCAGCCGAGCAGGCTTCCCTGCAGTTCGGCGCGCAGGTCCGGCGTGAGGACACTGCCCGCGCGATCCACCAGAAGAGCCATCTCGTAGCCCACGAGGCCGATGTCGCACTCGGGGTGCGCCAGGACGGCCAGCGAGGATCCGTCCGAGACGGACATGAGGAAGAGGAACCCCCGGTCCATCTCGACCACGGTCTGGTTGACGGCGCCGCCCTCGAAGATGCGGGAGGCTCCGGCGGTCAGCGAGGTCAGTCCGGAGGCCACGGCCGCCAGCTGGTCGGCGCGGTCGCGGGGGAATCCTTCGGACATCGCCAGAAGGAGTCCGTCGGCGGAGACCACCACCGTGTGGGACACCCCGGGGGTGTTGTCCACGAAGTTGGTGATCAACCAGTTCAGGTTCTGTGCCGCCTGGCTCATCGAACTCAACTATCGCTCCTGCTGGTATGTGGGGTCGATGTGGTAACTGCCGGTCGCCGGGCCACTGTTGCCGGCCTGACGGCCCTGCTGGATACCGCGTCGGAGGTTGGTCAGACGGCCGCGGACGTCGTCCGGTGCCCGCGAGACCTGCGGACCGGCCTGCGTCTCGGACTGCTGCTGCGCGGTGCCGGCCACGAGGTTCGCCCGCGGGACCCGGCGGGGAAGCCCCGAGGTCGTGATCCCGCCGGCGGCGGGCTGACGCACGCGCTCGGCCTGCCGCATCAGTTCGTCGTTGGGCGAGGACTTCCAGCTGACGGTCGGCATGCTGCCGGTCGCCGCCGACTCGGCCGCGTGCTCCTGGCCGCGCTGCGGCAGCTGCTGCTGCGGAGCGGGGGCCGGAGCCGACTGCCGGCCCTGCTGGGACGTCGCCGTGGCCGGTCCCTGCGCGGGGGGCTGCTGCCCCTCCTCGCGGAACCAGTTCGACTCCAGCGTGTCGAAGATCGGGCTGCGGCCGTCACCGGAGCTCTGGGCCGGGGGCAGGGCCTCCGGCCGGTGGGCCTGCGGCAGTCGCGGAGCCTCGGGGCGCGACGGCGGTACGGGTGCGTACTCGCCGCCGGGCTGCGGAGCCTGCGGCTGCATGTGCTGCTGCGGGGCCTGGGGCTGCCGGGCGAAACCGCCGACACCGGGGCCGCCGGGCCGCTGGGGCTGACCACCGGACTGGTAGGAGCCCGGGCGCTCGAACTGTCCCGTGGTGGACGGGTTCATGGGGCCCCGCACATCCGGACGCTCGAACTGTCCGGTCGTGCTGTTGCCGCCGTCCGCCTGGGGCATCGGGGCGTTGAAGTCCGGGCGGGCGAACTCGGCCGTGGAGCCGGGGCCGGAGAGCTCGTCGTGACCGCGGGCCTGGTCGGCACCCCAGCTGGCGGACTGCGGTCCCGGAAGCTCCGGACGGGCGGCGCCACCGCGCGGCGGCAGCTGCGGCCGGGGGCCGTTCGAAGCGGGCGCCGCGGGAGCGGCCGGCTGCTGGTGAGCCTGCTGAGGCTGCTGGGGCCGCTCGAAGCCGCTGCCCTGCTGGTATCCGGACGGACCGCCCGCCGGGCGGGCCGACGGGCCGCCGGCGGGTCCGCCACCGGCGACCGGACCGCGGGCCGGCAGCGGCGCCCCGGAGCCGAAGGCACCCTGGCCCTGCCCTGCGGTGGTCTGACCCTGCTGCGGACGGGCGCCGGGAGCACCGGGACCGCCCTGCTGCGGAGGCCGCCCGCCCTGCGGGCCCTGCGGACGCTGCTGGCCGGCGCCGCCGTCGCGGCCCGGCAGGGCGGCACGCTGGCCTCCCGCGGAGACCTGACCACGCTGCGGGGGCGCGCCCACGGGCGGGCGTGCGGGTGCACCGGGCACGGCACCCTGCGGACCCTGGGGGCCGCCGGGGCCGCCCTGACCACCCTGGCCGGGCATCGGAGGCTTCTTGCCGCCCTGGGCGACGTCCACCGGAAGCATGACGAGGGCCGTCGTACCGCCCGAGTCGGAGGGGCGCAGCTGGATGCGGATGCCGTGTCGCAGGGACAGGCGGCCGACCACGAACAGGCCCATGCGGCGGGAGACGGAGACGTCCACGGTCGGCGGCGACGCGAGTCGCTCGTTGATCGCGGCGAGGTCCTCGGGGGAGAGGCCGATACCGGTGTCGTGGATCTCCACGAGCACGCGGCCGTCCGGCAGCGCGTGACCGGTGACCTTGACCTTGGTCTGCGGGGAGGAGAACGAGGTGGCGTTCTCCAGCAGCTCGGCGAGCACGTGCACGAGGTCGTTGACGACGCGGCCGGCGACGTCGGTGCCCGGCACCGAGGACAGCTCGACGCGCTCGTACTGCTCCACCTCGGACGCGGCGGCGCGGAGCACGTCGACGAGCGGGACGGGGCGGGTCCACCGGCGGCCCGGCTCCTCGCCCGCGAGGACGAGGAGGTTTTCGCCGTTACGACGCATACGGGTCGCGAGGTGGTCGAGCTTGAAGAGCGAGGACAGCTGGTCCGGGTCGGCCTCGCGCGACTCCAGTTCGGAGATGAGCGAGAGCTGACGCTGGATGAGGCCCTGCGAGCGGCGCGAGAGGTTGGTGAACATCGCGTTGACGTTGCCTCGCAGGAGGGCCTGCTCGGCGGCGAGGCGGACGGCCTCGCGGTGCACGTCGTCGAACGCCGCGGCCACCTGGCCGATCTCGTCGCGGGTGTGCACACCGACCGACTCCACGGACGTGTCCACGTCCTGCGGGTCGGACTCGGACAGCTGCTTGACGAGCTCGGGCAGCCGGTCCTGGGCGACGCGCGTCGCGGTGTCCTGCAGGCGGCGCAGCGAGCGGATCATCGAGCGCGCCATGACGAAGGCGCCGACGAGGGAGACGCCGAGGACGAGGAGGATCAGGGCACCGTTGATGATGGCGTCCTGCTGGGCCTCGTTCTTCAGCTCACGGGCCTTCTGCTCCATCTCCTCGAGCAGGGTCAGCTCGATGACCTTCATGGCCTGGAGCTTGGTGCCGTCGGCGTCGTACCAGTCGAGCCAGGACCGGTTCTTCTCGCGGAGGAACGCGTCCGGGCTGGCCAGGACGCGGCGCGCGTAGTGGTCGGCGCTGGAGATCTCGGAGTTGCTGTCGCCCAGACCCGCGAGGAGCTCCTCGGTGCGGCCCTGGTAGACGAGGCCGAAGGTGGTCTTCGACTGCTGCTCGCCCTTCTGGGCGGAGAGGGCGTAGAGGCGGTCGTTCTCCTTGAGCTCGCCCTGCCGCTCCGGCGTTTCGGGCAGCGAGGCGGCGATGATCGCGCGCTGGATGGAGGCGTACTCCTTGGCGGCCGAGAACGCCGCCAGGGCGCGCGTGCGCTTGATCATCTCCGGGTTGGAGGTGGCCTGCGCCATGTCCTGGGAGAGTGAGAGCAGCGAGACGATCATCGCGTTGTACTCGCTGACGGTCTGCTGGGCGCCGTTCGCGTACGCCTTGCTGCGGACCGTCTCGATGCTGGTGAGCTGGCGTCCGATCTGCAGGACGTTGTTGCGGATCGACTTGAGGGTGTCGTCCTTCTCGCCCGTGCTGTCGACCTTGTCGGTCGCGGCGGCGAAGGCCTTGGCAGCGGTGTCGGTCGCCTGACGGGCACTGTCGACACTGCTGGTGCTCTTGCCCTTGGAGAGCGAGAGCGGACCCGCCGACAGGTCACGCTCCTCCTGGAGCATGGCGGCCAGGTTGGTGGCCTGCCGGGTCATCGTCGTCAGCAGCTGCATGTGCTCCAGCTGCGCGATGTCGTTGAGCGAGTCGTTGATGCGGAAGCCACCGAGCGTGGTGGCGGCGACGACCGGCAGGGTCAGCAGCGACACCAGTCGCGTGCTGATGCGCCAGTTCTGCATGGCGAGACGGGAACCGGGCCCACTGGGGGCCTTCGGTATCGCCACGTCCTGCTCAGTCGACCCGGCTTTGGCCTTGGCCCTCGCCTTGACGGACTTCCCACGGCCCTTCGCCTTCACCGCGGCGGAGGAGGTGTCGGGGCCTGCGCCCTCGACAGCCGGCCCGCGGTTCTGGGCGTGCTGGGGCGAGGAGCCACGGTCGGTCCCGCCGCGCGGCTCCTGCTCCGCCGCAGCGCTGCCATCCCTCTTGAATCGTCCCTGCACTAGCGTCGCAACCTCTGGACCAGGCGTCCCGCCGGGCGACCGGTGGGACGGTGTCGAGTCGTGGGGCACGTGCGGCCCCATGGTGGTCGTCGGTGACCGGCGCGTCTCCCTCTCTTTGCCACCGCGCTCGGCGCTGAGTCGCGCCACCTGCGCGCCGGCTGTTTCCCGCGGCGGTCCCGCGAATTCCAGCACAGTGGGGGATCTCCAACAAGGTGCGAGTCGCGGCCCGGAGAGTCGATTACGCCTCGTGATGGCAGCGCTACGCCATGTGTGACTGAATTCGGTAGAAACCGGACTTACGCCGTCTAAACAATGCCAGTGTCAAGGTGTCCCAGTCGAGATGATCAGGAGCGGAATGGCGCATTCAGTGCCGCAATGTCCGTTTCGGGGGGTGAAGTTGGCTGTCCGTTATGCCGCTGATGTCTGGTCACTGGTGAGCAAACTCACATAGCCGTGGCCATTACTTCCTGGTTCCGCGGGGGATTCAGATGTTTAGCCTTGCCCCTTAAAGGGTTGGCGCCAGGGTTGGTGCATGCAACAGCCGACACTCACAGATCGAACCGAGGACCCCGAACTCCGATGAAGACGACGACGATGTTCCGCAACATAGCCAACCCCCGCCGCACGACCCTCGCGCACCTCAAGGACGCCGAGGACCTGCAGGCGGCCCCGGCCACCCCGGAGCACGCCGTCGACCTGCCGACGCAGACCGCCAACCCGCGGCGCACGGTCCTGATGAACGTGCCGGTCGCCGTCGCCGCGGAGTGACCGGCGCGCACGGAACGTGAAGCGGCGCTGCCCGCCGCGTTAGCCTGGGGACGCAGACTCCAGCCAGCGGACATAAAGAGGGGCAGACGCAACACGTGCGCATCGCCAGGTTCTCGATCGACGGCAACGTCGCGTTCGGCGCGGTCGAGGGCAGCACCGCCCCCGGCGACGAAGCGACGCTCGTGCTCGACATCATCAAGGGCATCCCGTTCGCGGACTTCGAGCTCTCGGGTACGAAGGTCCCGCTCAGCAAGGTCCGGCTGCTGCCGCCCGTGCTCCCGAACAAGGTCGTGGCCATCGGCCGCAACTACGCGGAGCACGCGGCGGAGCTCGGCAATGAGGTCCCGGACGCCCCCATCACCTTCTTCAAGCCCTCCACCTCGGTGGTCGGCCCGGGCGACCCGATCACGTATCCCTCCTTCTCCCAGGACCTCCACCACGAGGCGGAGCTCGCCGTGGTCATCGGCCGCATGTGCCGCGAGGTCCCCCGGGAGCGCGTCAAGGACGTCATCCTCGGCTACACCTGCGCCAACGACGTCACCGCGCGCGACGTCCAGCAGCGGGAGAAGCAGTGGGCCCGGGCCAAGGGCTTCGACAGCTCCTGCCCGCTCGGCCCGTGGATCGAGACCGAGCTGGACCCGAGCGACCTGACCATCCAGTGCACGGTCAACGGCCGGCAGCGCCAGCTCGGACGCACCAGCGACATGGTCCGCTCCATCGAGGACCTGATCGTCCACATCACCGAGGCCATGACGCTGCTCCCGGGCGACGTCATCCTCACGGGGACCCCGGCCGGAGTCGGCCCCCTCAACGTCGGCGACGAGGTCGCCGTCACCATCGAAGGCATCGGCACTCTCACCAACAAGGTGATCAAGCGTGGCTAACGCGAACGTCCGCGTACGTTTCTGTCCCTCCCCGACCGGCAACCCCCACGTGGGCCTGGTCCGGACCGCCCTCTTCAACTGGGCGTTCGCCCGCCACCACGGCGGTACGTTCGTCTTCCGCATCGAGGACACCGACGCGGCCCGCGACTCCGAGGAGTCGTACGGCCAGCTGCTCGACTCGCTGCGCTGGCTCGGCTTCACCTGGGACGAGGGCCCCGAGATCGGCGGTCCGCACGCCCCGTACCGCCAGTCCGAGCGCATGGACATCTACGCGGACGTCGCCCAGCGTCTGCGCGACGGCGGCTACGCGTACGACTGCTACTGCACGACCGAGGAGCTGGACGCCCGCCGCGCCGCCGCCCGCGCCGCCGGCAAGCCCTCCGGCTACGACGGCCACTGCCGCGACCTGACCGCGGTGCAGCTGGAGGCCTACCAGGGCGAGCACCGCCCCTCGATCGTCCGCTTCCGGATGCCCGACGAGCCGATCACCTTCACCGACCTGGTGCGCGGCGAGCTGACCTTCACCCCGGAGAACGTGCCGGACTTCGGCATCCTGCGGGCGAACGGTGCGCCGCTCTACACCCTCGTCAACCCGGTCGACGACGCGCTGATGCAGATCACGCACGTGCTGCGCGGCGAGGACCTGCTGTCCTCCACCCCCCGCCAGATCGCCCTCTACAAGGCGCTGGTGGAGCTCGGCATCGCCACCGGCGTCCCGCAGTTCGGCCACCTGCCGTACGTGATGGGCGAGGGCAACAAGAAGCTCTCCAAGCGCGACCCCGAGTCCTCGCTCAACCTGTACCGCGAGCGCGGCTTCCTGCCCGAGGGCCTGCTGAACTACCTGTCGCTCCTCGGCTGGTCCTTCTCCAAGGACCAGGACGTCTTCTCGATCGAGGAGATGGTGTCGAAGTTCGACATCGACGGCGTGAACGCCAACCCGGCCCGCTTCGACCTGAAGAAGGCCGAGGCGATCAACGCCGACCACATCCGCCTGCTGGACCCGAAGGCCTTCGCGGACGCCTGCGGCCCCTGGCTTCAGGCCCCGCACGCCAACTGGGCGCCCGAGGACTTCGACGCCGAGGCCTGGGCGCGGATCGCCCCGTACGCCCAGACCCGTGTGACCGTCCTGTCGGACATCACGGCCAACGTCGACTTCCTCTTCCGGAAGGAGCCGGTCGAGGACCAGGCCTCGTGGGACAAGGCGATGAAGGGCGAGCCGGCCGCGCTACTCACCACGGCGCGCGAGAACCTCCTCACCGCCGACTGGTCGGACCCCGAGTCCCTCAAGCAGGCCGTCCTGACCGCCGGCGAGGCCCACGGCCTCAAGCTCGGCAAGGCCCAGGCCCCGGTCCGCGTGGCCGTCACCGGCCGCACGGTGGGCCTGCCGCTCTTCGAGTCCCTGGAGATCCTGGGCAAGGAGCGGTCCCTGGCCCGCATCGACGCGGCCCTCGCCAAGCTCGGCGCGTAACCCTCCCGTACATCCCGCACGTCCCCGCAGGGGGCGGC
>NZ_JBSGZI010000036.1:0-67825 GCF_053610945.1 Streptomyces sp. NPDC054849 | reverse complement strand
CCGTCAAACCGAGCAACGGGCACATCCTGGCGGTCGCCAACCACCGCAAGGACGGCTACAACGCGGCGATGACGGGCAACCGGGCGCCCGGCTCCACGATGAAGATCGTGACGGCCGCGATGCTGCTGGACCGCGGCATGGTGGCGGCGGACAAGCCCGCGGAGTGCCCGAAGGAGGTGACGTGGGACCGCAAGTTCCACAACCTGAAGAACTTCGACCTCCCGCCCGGCACCAACTTCGCGACCTCGTTCGCCCGTTCCTGCAACACCGCCTTCATCAAGCAGATCAAGCCCGTCGACGACGACTCCGCGCTGCCGGAGGAGGCCACGGAGGTCTTCGGCATCGGGCTGGACTGGAAGACGGGCGTCAAGTCCACCGACGGCAAGGTCCCGGCGGCGACGGGCGCGGCCGCGGCCGCCGCGTACATCGGGCAGGGCCAGATCACCATGAACCCGCTGAACGTCGCGTCCATCACCGCGACCGCCCGCACCGGTGTGTTCCGCCAGCCCCTGCTGGTCTCGCCGGAGCTCGACGGCCGGACGATCGCGACGGCGCAGCGCCGGATGAAGCCCACGGTGCATCAGCAGCTGGTCTCGATGATGAAGCTGACGGCGAACGCCGGCACCGCCAAGGAGGCGATGTCCTCGGTCCGCGGCTCGGACAAGGGCGCGAAGACCGGCTCCGCTGAGGTCGACGGCGCGGGCAGCCCCGACAGCTGGTTCACCGGCTTCAGCGGCGACGTGGCCGCGGCGGCGATGGTCGAGGCCGGCGGCCACGGCGGCGACGCGGCGGGCCCGATCGTCGCCGCGGTCCTGAACGCAGGCTGACCGCTGGCTGCGCCGCACCATCCGGCACGGCCGCACCTGCCGGCCCGGCCGCACCAGCCCCGCCCCGCCCCGCCCCGCCCCGCCGCACCCTCCAGCCCCGCCGGCGCTTGAGGCGATCCTCCAGCCCCGCCGGCGCTTGTGGGCGGGGGTCCGGGGGCGGGGGTCCGGGGGCAGCGCCCCGGCAACGGCGCCGCACCGGCGCTCGACGGACCGGCTAGGCCAACGCCGCACGCACGGCCCGGATCAGCGCCTGCGCCCGCGGGTCGGCCGTGACCGACTTGGCCAGCGCATTGGTGACGTAGCCGAAGCCGATGCCCGCCTCCGGGTCCGCGAAGCCCAGGGATCCGCCGCGGCCCGGATGCCCGAAGGAGGCGGGCGAGAGCAGCGGCGAGGCCGGCCCGTGCAGCATGTAGCCGGGGCCGAAGCGGGTGTTGACCACCAGCACCCGGTCGGGCCCGGCCGAGAACTCCCGCGCCGCCAGCGCCGTGGTGGCCGGCGTGAAGATCCGCGCGCCGTCTTCCACCACGCCGATCGTGGCCCCGTAGAAGCGGGCCAGGGCGCGGGCCGTGCCGATGCCGTTCGAGGCCGGGAGCTCGGCGGCCCGGTAGGCCGGGGAGTTCTCGTCGGGCAGCGGGTCGATGGCGGCGAAGGCGCGGCGGGTGAGGGAGTCCGGGTCGGCGTAGGCCTCGGAAACGTTGCGCCGCGGCCGGGTCCTGAGCAGGCCCGCGCCCTGCGGCGGCTCGACGGGGGCCACCCGGCCCACCCGGTGCGTCTCGGTCTCCGGCAGGCCGATCCAGAAGTCCACGCCCAGCGGCTCGGCTATCTCCTCCGCCAGGACGGAGCCCAGCGTGCGACCGGTCGCCCGCAGCACCAGCTCGGACAGCAGCCAGCTGTAGGTCTGCGCGTGGTAGCCGTGCCCGGTGCCCGGTTCCCAGAAGGGCTGCTGCGCGGCGACCGCGTGGGCTCCGGACACCCCGTCGCCGGCCTCGGCGGCGGACAGCCCCCGGTCCAGCGCCGGCAGGCCCGCGCGGTGGGCGAGCAGGTCGCGGACCAGGGTCTTCTCCTTGCCGCCCGCCTTGAACTCCGGCCAGTACGAGCCGACCGGCGCGTCCAGGTCGAGCAGCCCGCGCTGGTGCAGCAGCAGCGGCACGGCCGCGGCCACGCCCTTGGTCGCGGAGCGGACGATCTGCGCGGTGTCCTCGGTCCAGGGCTCGGCGCCGTCGGCGTCCTCGGTTGCGTGGGCACCCTCGGCTCCGTAGGCGCTGTCGGTGCCGTCGGTGCCGTCGGCGTCCTTGGTGCCGCCCCAGAGGTCGACGACCTTGCGGCCGTCCCGGTACACGGCCACGGCCGCACCCCGGTCGCCGAGCACCTCGAAATTGCGCAGGAACGCGTCCTTGACGGGCTCGAAGCCCTCCGCCACCACACCCTGGATGTTCACGAGCAATCCAACAACCTGCTTCCGGCTCTTATGCCACCGTGACCGAACGCGGGTCGAAGCCGAAGGGGAGCTCCAGCCGGTGCGCCCGCATCAGCTTCTCGTCGCACAGCAGCTCCTGCGTACGCCCGTCGGCCGCGATCACGCCCTCGCTGAGGATCACCGAGCGCGAGCACAGTTCCAGCGCGTACGGCAGGTCGTGCGTCACCATGAGCACCGTCACGTCGAGCGAGCGCAGGATGTCGGCGAGCTCGCGGCGCGAGGCCGGGTCCAGGTTGGACGAGGGCTCGTCAAGGACGAGGATCTCGGGCCGCATGGCCAGGACGGTCGCCACCGCGACCCGGCGGCGCTGCCCGAAGGACAGGTGGTGCGGCGGCCGGTCGGCGAAGTCCGCCATCCCCACCTGCTCCAGGGCGTCCCGGACCCGCTCCGCAAGCGCTGCGCCCCGCATTCCGGCCGCCGCCGGCCCGAAGGCCACGTCCTCCCGCACGGTCGGCATGAACAGCTGGTCGTCCGGGTCCTGGAAGACGATCCCGACCCGGCGCCGGATCTCGGCGAGGTTGCGCTTCTCCACCGGCAGCCCGGCCACGGTCACCGAGCCCACTCCGCCGTCGAGGATGCCGTTGAGGTGCAGCACCAGCGTGGTCTTGCCGGCGCCGTTGGGGCCGAGCAGGGCGACCCGCTCACCGCGCCCGACGGTCAGGTCCACCCCGAACAGGGCCTGGTGGCCGTCGGGGTAGGCGTAGGCGAGGCCGGAGACTTCCAGGGAAGGGGAGAGGTTCACAGCGTCCATCCCATCAGACAGACGGCGAGCGCCGTCACCGGGAGCACGGAGGCGTACGCCCACTGGGCGCGCGTGGCCGCGACGTCGTCGAGCACCGGCATGGACCCGGCGTAGCCGCGGCTGACCATCGCGAGGTAAACCCGCTCGCCGCGCTCGTAGGAGCGGATGAACAGGGCGCCGGCGGTCTTGGCCAGCACCCCCCACTGCCGGATCCCGCGGGCCTCGAATCCGCGCGAGCGGCGGGCGATGGACATCCGGCGCAGCTCGTCGGTGATCACATCGCCGTACCGGATCATGAAGGAGGCGATCTGTACGAGCAGCGGCGGCAGCTTCAGCCGCTGCAGGCCCAGCAGCAGGGCCCGCAGCTCGGTCGTCGAGGCGAGCAGGACGGACGCGGCCACGCCGAGCGTTCCCTTGGCGAGGACGTTCCAGGCGCCCCACAGGCCGGAGACGCTGAGCGACATGCCGAGCACCTCCACCTGCTCGCCCTCGGCGACGAAGGGCATGAGCACGGCGAAGGCGACGAACGGGACCTCGATCAGCAGCCGCCGCAGCAGGAAGCCGGCCGGGATCCGGGCCACGGCCGCGGCCGCCGCGATCAGGACCGCATACAGGGCGAAGGCCCACATCGCCTCGCGCGGGGTGGACACGACGACCACGACGAAGGCGAAGGTCGCGGCGAGCTTGCAGTGCGGCGGCAGCTCGTGGACCGGCGAGTGGCCGTGCCGGTAGAGCTTGTGGGCGTGGCCGGCCCCCATGTCAGCCCGCCGAGGCAGAGGTGGGGACGGAGGTGGCCGTCAGCTCGCCGCTCCGGCGGCGCCGCACGGCCCAGAAGATCCCTGTGCCGGCGACGACGGTCACACCGACGCCGACGACCCCGGCGAGGCCGCCGGACAGGCGGGCGTCGTCGACGTCCTTGACGCTGTAGTCGGCGAGCGGGGAGTCGGCGGCGGCATGGTCTTCGGCCTTCCCGTCGAAGCCCTCGTCGGCGGCGACCTTCTCCAGGCCGTCGGGGCTGGCGGAGGCGTAGAAGGAGACGAAGCCCGCGAGGACGAGCGCGGTGACCAGGCCGGTCGCCCACACCTTCCGGGTGGAACCGGTACCGGTACCGGCGGCGGCGGGCGCGGCGGCGGCCGGCGCGTCCACGAGTACGCCGTCGACGCGCAGCTTCAGCGGCGCCTTCAGCCCGCGGGCCGCGTGCACCAGGTCGGGCCGTACGGCGATCACGGCGCCCACGGTGGCCGCGGTGATGGCGGCCTCGCCGATGCCGATGAGCACGTGCACGCCGACCATGGCGGTGAGCACCTTGCCGAGGGGCACGTCGGTGGTGCCGCCGACGGCGAAGAGGGCGGTGAAGGCGGCGGCCGAGGCGGGCACCGAGAGCAGGGCCCCGGCGAAGGCGGCCGCGGTCACCGAGCTGCGGGTGGGCGGCAGGAGCCAGAGCAGCCCGCGGAAGACCGCGTAGGCGACGACGACGGTGACGACGCCCATGACGGTGATGTTCACGCCGAGGGCGGTCAGCCCGCCGTCGGCGAAGAGGATGCCCTGCATGAGCAGGACGACGGACACGCACAGCACGCCGGTGTAGGGGCCGACGAGTATCGCGGCGAGCGCCCCGCCCAGCAGGTGGCCGCTGGTGCCGGCGGCGACCGGGAAGTTCAGCATCTGGACGGCGAAGATGAAGGCGGCGACGAGGCCGGCGAGCGGCGCGGTGCGCTCGTCGAGTTCCCGTCGCGCGCCGCGGAGGCTGACGGCCACGGCTGCGGCGGCCGCCACTCCGGCGGCCACCGACACGGGTGCGTTGATGAATCCGTCGGGCACATGCATGGAGTGGCTCCGCTTCCTACGCAGTCTTTAACCGTTCAAGAGTAGTGCCCAATTGCGAATCGTTGGCAAGAGCGGCGGTTTCACAAAGAGAAGCGTGCGCTTTCGTGGGAATGTGCGAGGCTGGAGGGCAAACGGACGGATATATTCCGATTCGAGGAGTCTTGTCGATGTCAGCGACTGCCGAGAATCCCGCAGTGACCGCGACCGCCGTCGAGGAGAGGGTCCGCGCCCGTGTGATCACGGACGACCCGCTCTACCGGACGATCCCCGTCGCCCTCCGCTTCGCCCCGGCCGAGCCGCTGGCCGTTCGGATCGTCTTCCCCGCCGGCTTGTCCCCCGAGGGCACCGACAACGAGTGGGTCTTCCCGCGCGCCCTGCTGGAGGCCGGCCTCCAGGTCCCGACGGGGACCGGGGACGTGCGGATCTGGCCCTGCGGCCGCGTCCAGGCGATCGTCGAGTTCCACTCCCCCGACGGCGTCGCCGTGGTCCAGTTCGACATCGCCGCGCTGCGCCGCTTCCTGCGCCGTACGTACGCCCCTGCCGCGCCGGCCACCCGTTAGGCGTAAACGGCCCGGCCCCGTACCGCCTGATCATCAGGTGGTACGGGGCCGGGCCGTCGTGACGGCCGTACGGGACGGACGACGGGTCAGGCGTTGACCAGCTCGCGGTCCTTGTCCGGGCCTTCCGGGGAGCCGGACAGGTGCTTGCGCAGGCTCTCGCCCTCCACGTCCACGTTCGGCAGGATCCGGTCCAGCCACTTGGGCAGCCACCAGGCCTTGTGCCCGAGCAGTGCGAGCACCGCCGGGACGATGGCCATGCGGACCACGAAGGCGTCGAAGAAGACGGCGACGGCCAGACCGAAGCCGATCATCTTTACCATCTGGTCGCTGGCGCCCAGGAAGCCGGCGAAGACGGCGATCATGATGACGGCCGCGGCCACGACGACTCGGGCGCTGTACTGGAAGCCGGTCACCACCGCCTGGCCCGGGCGCTCGCCGTGGACGTACGCCTCACGCATGCGGGTGACGAGGAAGACCTCGTAGTCCATGGCCAGACCGAAGACGACGCCCACCATGAAGATCGGCATCATCGACATGATCGGACCGGTCTGCTCCACCCCGAAGACCGAGCCGAGCCAGCCCCACTGGAAGACCGCGACGACCGCGCCGAGGGCGGCGACGACCGAGAGCAGGAAGCCGAGGGCCGCCTTGAGCGGAACCAGGATCGAGCGGAAGACCAGCATCAGCAGCAGGAAGGCCAGGCCGACGACGAGCGCGAGGTAGGGCAGCAGCGCGTCGTTCATCTTCTGCGAGAAGTCGATGTTCATCGCGGTGGCGCCGGTGACGAGGACGTCGTCCCCGCTGCCGTCGCGGATCTCGTGGACCAGCGCCTCCGTCTGCATGGAGGACGGGCGGTCCTTCGGGACGACCGTGATGATCGAGGCGTCGCCGGCCTCGTTGGGGGTGGGCGGGGTGACCGCGACCACGCCCTCCAGGCCCTTGATCCGCTCGACGGTGGAGTCCGCGAGCGCCTTGTCCCCGTCCACGACGACCATCAGCGGGCCGTTGAAGCCCGGGCCGAAGCCGTCGGACAGCAGGTCGTACGCCTGGCGCTGGCTGGTGGACACCGGCTGGGCGCCGTCGTCCGGCAGGCCCATCTCCAGCTTGCTCGCCGGGACGGCGATGACGCCGAGGCCGATGACACCGGCCAGCAGCACCATGACCGGGCGCCGCAGGACGAAGCGGGCCCAGCGGGTGCCGCCGTTGGCCTTCTTCTCGGAGGCGCCGGAGGAGCTGTTGCGCGCGCCCTTGCCGAACAGCTTGCTCTTCTCACCCGCCGGCAGGACCTTCCTGCCCGCGAAGCCGAGGATGGCCGGGACCAGGGTCAGCGCGACGAGCACGGCGATGACCACGGTGCCCGCGGCCGCGAGGCCCATCTTGGTCAGCATCGGGATGTTGACGACGGCCAGGCCCACGAGGGCGATGACCACGGTCAGACCGGCGAAGACGACGGCGGAGCCGGCGGTTCCGGCGGCCCGGCCCGCGGCCTCGTCGCGCTCACGGCCCTCGGCGAGCTCCGCGCGGTAGCGGGAGACGATGAAGAGGGCGTAGTCGATTCCGACCGCGAGGCCGATCATCGTCGCGAGGGTGGCGGTGGTGTTGCCGAGGTCCAGCACATTGGCGAGCGCGGTGATGGAGGAGACGCCGATGCCCACGCCGATCAGCGCGGTCAGCAGCGGCAGGCCGGCCGCGATCAGCGAGCCGAAGGTGATCACGAGGACGATCGCGGCGACCAGGATGCCGATGATCTCACCGGAGCCGGTCTCCGGGGCCACCATCAGCGCGTCGCCGCCGATCTGGACGTTCAGGCCCGCCGCCTTGGCCTCCTTGCCGGAGTCCTTGAGCGCGTCGCGGGTGGCGTCCTTCAGCTCCATGCCGCTGACGTCGTACTTGGCGCTGATGTAGGCGGTGGAGCCGTCCTGGCTCACGGCCTGGGCCTCGTACGGGTTGGCCACGGAGGAGATCTGCTCCGCGCCCGGGCCGGACTTCAGCCCGGCGACGATCTTCTCGACCTCCGCCTTGGGGCCGGGGTCCGTGACCTTGACGCCCTCGGGGGCCTTGATGACGATGCGGGCGGTGGCGCCGTCGGCGGCCATCCCCGGGAACTTCTTGTCCAGCACGTCGAAGGCCCTCTGGGCCTCCGTGCCGGGTATCGAGAACGAGCCGGAGGTGGGGGCGGCCGCCGTCGCCGCGCCGAAGACGGCGGCGAACAGCAGTCCCACCCAGAGGAGGGCGACGAGCCCGCGGCGCCGGAAGGCGCCCCTGCCGAGTCGGTAAAGGAAGGTTGCCACGTCGGTGGTTCTCCCGTTCAGGTCGTGGGATGGATCCGGATGGATCAGGGCGTGGTGAGCCGGCCCGACGACGAGAGCGGCGTGTCAGGAGCAGCAGGAGGCAGTGCAGGGGACGGGGAGGATCAGACGCCGAGGGCGGGGAAGACCACGGCGTAGATGAAGTCACCGAGGAAGGCCCGGTCCACCGAGCGGTCCTCGATCAGCGGAAGCGCGATGAACGCCCCGATGAGCATGTGCGGTACGAAATCCAGGGCCGGGCACCCCGGGTTGATCTCGCCCCGGTCCACCGCGCGCTGCAGCATCACCTGCAGTCCGGTGATCTCCGGGTCGACCAGCAGGTCCCGCAGGGCCTTGTGGAGCTCCGGGCTCTCGTGGACGGCATGGGCCAGACCCCGCAGCAGTGCGGTGTCCTTGGCCATCTGCGCGTCATCCGAGAGCTCCACCATGCGCGCGAAGTCGCCGCGCAGGCTGCCCGTGTCGATTTCCCGCAGCGAGACGGGCTGCGTGCATCGCAGGGCCTTGGCGACCAGCTCCGGCTTGCTCCCCCACTGGCGGTAGAGGGTGGCCTTGCTGGACTTCGTACGGGCGGCGACCGCGTCCATGGTCAGCGCCTCGTAGCCGACGTCACGCAGGAGGTCGAGGACCGCCTCGTGCAGTTCGGCCTGTCGTTCGGGCGTGATCCGGCTGCGCCGGGCCGCCATCGCCTCGGTCATGTCCGTGCCTCCCGCCCCTGACGCGCGTTTATCGAAACGAAAGCGTTCCGTACGCTTCCACCATACCCCCGCACCCAACGAAACGAAACCGTTCCGTTTCTTTCGAGGCCGTGGTGTGGATCACCTGTACGAGTTGCCAGGGCCTCCTCACACGGAAAGCATTGGGGGGTGAGTCACGACGTCGCGTACCTACGGTTCCCGCACCTGCACGACGACCTTCTGTGCTTCGCCACCGAGGACGACCTATGGGTCGCCCCGCTGGTCCCCGACGACCGAACCCCCGGCCGGGCCTGGCGGATCACCGTCGACCGGACCCGGGTCAGCCATCCGCGGTTCTCCCCCGACGGCAGACACATCGCCTTCACCACCTGGCGCAGCCTCGATCCGGAGATCCACCTCGTTTCCGTCGACGGCGGCCCCGCCCGACGGCTGAGCTACTGGGGCGCCACCGACACCCGCGTCTGCGGCTGGACCCCGCCCGACGAGGACGGCCGCAGCGACATCCTGGCCGTCTCCTCGCACAACCAGCCCTTCTCGTACTTCGCCTGGGCCTACAGCCTTCCCACCGACGGCAGCCCCGGCGGCCGCCTGCCCTGGGGGCCGGTCTCCGACATCCAGATGCACGCCGAGGAGGGCGGCGAGCGGCGCACCCTGCTGCTCACCGGCAAGCCCCCGCACGAGCCCGCCGCCTGGAAGCGCTACCGCGGCGGCGCCACCGGCCGGCTGTGGCTGCACGGCAAGCAGCTGCTGGAGCACATCGAGGGGCACCTCGACGCACCGATGTTCGTCGGCGGGCGGATCGCCTTCCTCTCGGACCACGAGGGCATCGGCAACCTGTACTCCTGCCTGCCCGACGGCACCGACCTGCGCCGCCACACCGACCACGAGGAGTTCTACGCCCGGCACGCCTCCAGCGACGGCTCCCGCGTCGTCTACCAGTGCGCCGGAGACCTGTGGCTCGTCGAGTCGCTCGCCCCCGACGCCGTCCCCCGCAAGCTCAAGGTCCGGCTGGGCGGCCCCCGCGCAGGCCGGCGGACCTACCAGGTGCCGGCCGCCAGCCACGTCGACTCGCTCTCCGTGGACACCACCGGGCGGGCCAGCGCGGTCGTGGTGCGCGGCAGCCTGTACTGGCTGACCCACCGGGACGGCCCGGCCCGGGCCATCGCCGACACCCCGGGCGTGCGGGTGCGGCTGCCGGAGATGCTCGGCAGCGGCGGGCAGGTCGCCTACGTCACCGACGCCGAGGGCGAGGACGCGATCGAGATCGCCTACCTGCCGCGGGCCTCCGGGGAACGCCGGCCCCGCCGGCTGGCCTCCGGTCAGCTGGGGCGCGTGACCGAGCTGCTGTCGGACCCGGACGGGGAGCGGCTCGCCATCGCCTCCAACGACGGACGGCTGCTGCTCCTCGACGCCACCGAGGAGTCCAACGGCGAGGTCAGCGAGCTGATCCGGTCCATCAACGGACCCGTCACCGACCTGGCCTTCTCCCCCGACGGCGTCTGGCTGACCTGGTCGCATCCGGGCGTCGGGCGTTCGCTGCGGCAGATCAAGATGGCCCGGATCTCCGGCCCCGGAGCACGGACCGTCGTCGACGTCACCAACGGCCGCTTCGAGGACGAGAGTCCGGTCTTCACCCGGGACGGGCGCTACCTGGCCTTCCTGTCGTGGCGCGGTTTCGACCCCGTCTACGACGTGCACACCGGCGACCTGTCCTTCCCGCTGGGCTGCCGCCCGTACCTGGTACCGCTGTCCTCCGCGACCCCCTCCCCCTTCGCCCTCTCCGCCGAGGGGCGGCCCGCGGCGGGCGGACTGGACCCGGTGGAAGGCGAGTCGGGCGACGGCGACGGCGCCGTGACGGTGGAGGTGGAGGGGCTGGAGAGCCGGGTCACCCCCTTCCCGGTGACCGCGTCCAAGTACTCGGCCCTGTACCCGGTGCACGGCGGCGGACTGGTCTGGCTGCGCTGGCCGATCTCGGGCGCGCTCGGCGAGACCTTCGCCAACCCGGCCGACATCAGCGGCAAGCCGACGCTGGAGCACTTCGACCTCACCAAGGCCCGCAAGACCGAACTGGCCTCGGGACTGGACTGGTTCGCGGTCAGCGGCGACGGCACCCGGCTCGTCCTCAACGACGACGGCGACCTGCGCGCCGTCCCGGCGACGGAGTCGGGCGACAGCGACTCGACCGTCTACCTGGACCTGCGGCGCATCCTGCACGAGGTGGACCCGGCGGCCGAGTGGCGTCAGGCCTTCGAGGAGGCCGGGCGGATCATCCGCGCGTACTTCTGGGAGCCGAAGATGTGCGGCATCGACTGGGACGGGGTGCTGAGCCAGTACCGCCCCCTGGTCGAACGGGTCGCCTCCCCCGACGAGTTCGCCGACCTGCTGCGCGAGGTCCTCGGCGAGCTGGGCACCTCGCACGCCTACGTCTCCGCCGCGCGCCGCAACGAAGGCCCCCCGCACTACCAGCGCGCGATCGGCCTGCTCGGCGCCAACCTGTTCCCCCGGGACGGGGAATGGGTCGTCAGCCGGATCCTGCCCGGCGAGTCCTCGGACTCCAAGGCCCGCTCCCCGCTGGCGGGCATCGGCATCCGGGAGGGTGCGGTGCTCACCCATGTGGACGGGCGGCCGGTGGACCCGGTGACCGGCCCCTATCCGCTGCTGTCGGCGGCGGGCGGCACCACGGTGGAGCTGACCTTCCAGCCCGCGGAGGGCGAGGGCCGCTCCCGGCGGGTCGCCATCGTGCCGCTGATCGACGAACGGCCGCTGCGCTACCAGGACTGGGTGTCCAAGCGGCGCGAGGCGGTCCGGGAGATCAGCGGCGGCCGGTGCGGCTACCTCCACATCCCCGACATGGGCGGCTCGGGCTGGGCGCAGTTCAACCGCGACCTGCGCATGGAGATGTCCCGGCCCGCGCTGATCGTGGACGTGCGCGGCAACGCGGGCGGCCACATCAGCGAGCTGGTGGTGGAGAAGCTGACCCGCTCCATCCTCGGCTGGGACCTGACCCGTAACGCCCAGCCGGTCTCGTACGCCTCCAACGCGCCCCGCGGTCCGATCGTGGCGCTGGCCGACGAGGCGACCTCCTCGGACGGTGACATGATCACCGCGGCCTTCAAACTGCTGGGACTGGGCCCGGTGGTGGGCCTGCGCACCTGGGGCGGAGTGGTCGGCATGACCGGCCGGCACACCCTCGGCGACGGCACGGTGATCACGGTGCCGATGAACGCGGCCTGGTTCCCCGAGTACGGCTGGTCGGTGGAGAACCACGGCGTGGAACCGGACCTCGAGATCCAGCGCACCCCGCTCGACTGGGCGGAGGGACGGCACGCGCAGCTCGACGACGCCGTGCACCTGGCGCTGGAACTGCTGGAACAGGATCCGGCCGCGGTGCCGCCCGGCTACACGGACGTACCGGACCGGCGCCGTCCGAAGCTGCCGCCGAGGGAGTGAGGGCGGGGGCAAGCGGAAGGGGCGCGATCCCCGGGGGATCGCGCCCCTTCACACGTTCACGTCACACGGACCGCGGGAACCGCAGGTCGCTCAGACGTCCCAGTTCTCGCCGGCCTGCTCGCGCGCCCGGTCCGTCTGCTCCTGGGTCTTGGGCTTCGCCCTCTCCTGGAGCCTGGCCGTGCGCTCGGCCTGCTCGTCCTTCGCGGTCTTCGCGCCCTTGGCACCCTTGGCGCCGTTCTGCGCCCGGTCCCTGAGCTCGCCGGCCTTCTCCTGGAACTGGTCCTTGATACCCATGCTGTTCCCTCCATGAGGGTGGTTGGTGGTCGGCCTGTTGGTGGTTGGCCTCGACCAGACTTGCATGAGGGGACAAAGCGCGCATTTCGATCAGTTACTCTGCGTGCGCTCCCTCTCGTCGGCGGCCCCGCCGAGCCCGACAAGCCCCTTGGAGACACCGCCCAGTCGCGGCTCGAAGCGCTTCATCTCGCGCTGTCCGACCGTCGCGATGAGTCCGGGCAGGTACCCGCGCGCTCCCTGCATCCCACGCAGCCACCACTGCGCGTACACGTGCGCCGAGCGCCGCTCGATGCCCGCGACGATCCGGTCGACGGCCGGGCCGAGCGGGTAGGTGCGGTTCGACGGCCACGGCAGCCGCCGGCGCAACTCCCGCATGACCTCGTCCTGGTCGGCGCCTCGCACCATGTCGGTGTCGGTCCAGGAGAGGTAGCCGACGCCGACCTTGACGCCCTTGTATCCGACCTCGGCGCGCAGGCAGTGGGCGAACGCCTCGACGCCGGACTTGGAGGCGCAGTAGGCGGTCATCATCGGAGCCGGGGTGATCGCGGCGAGCGAGGCGATCTGGAGGAAGTAGCCGCGGCTCTCCATCAGTACGGGCAGGAAGGCGCGCGCGGTGACGGCCCCGCCTATGAGGTTGACCTCGATCACCCGGCGCCAGGCGTCGGGGTCCGAGTCGGCGAACGGCCCGCCGGCGGCCACGCCCGCGTTGGCGACGACGATGTCGACCTTGCCGAAGCGCCGCTTGACCTCCTGCGCGACGCGGGCCATGGCCTCGTGGTCGGTGACGTCGGCATACCAGTGGTCGCTGTCGGTGTGCAGCCGCTCGGAGACCTCCTTGAGCGCCTCCGGCTCCAGGCCGACGAGGGCGATCCTCGCCCCGCGCGCCGAGAGCTTGCGGGCGAGCAGCTCGCCGACCCCGCGGGCGGCGCCGGTGACGACGGCGACCTGGCCTTCCAGACTCCTGCGAGCGCTCACGGCGTCTTCTCCTTCTCGGTGGTGTCGAGATACAGCGCGGTCAGCTCACGCACGGCTCGGGTGACGGCCTCGGGCGCCTCGACCGGGGTCATGTGCCCCATGCCGGTGAGCTCGGTGAGGCCCACGCAGTTCGGCAGCGCGGCGGCGAGCCCGCGTGCGTGCACGATCGGGGTGAGCCGGTCGACGGTGCCGCCGATGACGGCGGTGGGCACGGTGAGCCGGCCCACCTCGGCGTCGAGGTCCAGTCCGGCAAGCACCCGGGACCACGCGTGGCGCACCCCGGTGGGACAGGCGTGGACGATACGGGCGCACGCCTCGACCTTGTCGGGCGCGGAGCCGGGGCCCATCGTGGCGTACTTCAGGACCTTCCGGGCCATGGGAGTGACCGGCCCGAGCGGGGCGCGGGACCCCAGGACCGCGCCGGTGATACGGGTCCGGGCGCGCCCGGCGCGCACCGGCAGGACCAGCGCCTCGGCGACCAGCCGTGAGCTTCCGGTGCTGCACAGCAGTACGGCCGCGGCGTGCTCGGCGAACTTCGGACGGCCGGCGGCCGCCATGATCGTCATGCCGCCCATGGAGTGCCCGGCGACGACCGCACGCTCCGCGGGGGCGAGGGCGGCCCCGAGCACCGCCACGAGGTCGTCGGCGAGGGCGGTGGTGCTGTGCGCCCGGGCGGCGGGGGTGCGCCCGTGACCGCGCTGGTCGTAGGCGATGACCCGGTGGGTGGCGGCCAGGGCCCGTATCTGAGCGGCCCAGAAGGCGGTCGAACAGGTCCAGCCGTGTGCCAGCACCACGGCCGGCGCCCCCTCGTCCCCGTGCACCTCGACGTGCAGGCGGGACCCGTCGGCGGAGACGGCGACGAGCTCGCGGCGGGCGGCGGGCGGGGCGTAGGGCCCCGAGACGACGTGCGTCAGCCGGCTCACGCGTCCCCCTCCGCAGCCCCTGCGGTCTCGTCGGCGCTCGCCGCGCGGGCGTCCGGGGACAGCGCCCCCGGCAACGGCGCCGCCCCGGACCCCACCGTGACGGGGAGCCGCTCGCGCTCACCCACCCGTACGACCTCGTATTCGGCGAGGTCGACCGTCCGGGTCTCCCTGCGGAACTCACCGGTCGTGCCGGGCCAGACGGTGGTGTTGCGGCCCTGTGCGTCCAGGTACCAGCTGGTGCAGCCGCCGGTGTTCCACACCGTCCGCTCCATCCGGCTCTGCACGCGCCGGTTCCACTGGTTCACCGCGGAGGGCCGCGCGGCCAGCGCGACCTTCCCGCCGAGGCTGCTCCCACCGAGGACGGCCAGCTGGCGCAGGTAGTCGGCCATGTAGTTGAGCTGCGACTCGATCATGAGGATCATCGAGCTGTTCCCGAGCCCGGTGTTCGGACCGATGATGGTCATCCAGTTGGGGAAGCCGGCCGCGGTCGCCCCGCGCAGCGACCGCATCCCGTCCTTCCACTCCTCCGCGAGGGTCCTGCCGTCCTCGCCGACCACCCGCTCGGCGATCGGCAGGTCCGTGACGTGGAAGCCGGTGCCGAAGACGATCGCGTCGACCTCGGTCTCCGTCCCGTCGGCGGCGACCAGGACCGAGCCCCGGATCTCCTTCAGCCCGGAGGCGACCAGGTCCACATTGGGCCGGTTCAGGGCCGGGTAGTACGTGCTGGAGAGCAGGATCCGCTTGCAGCCGATCCGGTAGGAGGGCGTCAGCTTGGCGCGCAGCGCCGGATCCTTGATCGAGCGCGCCATGTTGGCCTTGGCGAGCGCTTCGACGAGCCCGAGCTGGTTCGGCCGCTTGGTGAAGGCGCTGACCTGAAGGTCCCGGATCCCCCACTGCAGTCCGCGGCGCGCCGCCCGGGTGAAGGGCAACTGGCGGTGCAGCCAGCGCTCCACGGCCGTGATGGCCCGGTCGGTGCGCGGCATCACCCACGGCGGGGTCCGCTGGAACAGCGTGAGGTGCTCCACGTCGGGCGCGATGGCGGGCACGATCTGGATGGCCGAGGCACCCGTACCGATCACGGCGACGCGCTTGCCGGCGAGGTCGTAGTCGTGGTCCCAGCGCGCGGAGTGGAAGACCTTGCCGGGGAACCCGGACAGTCCCGGGATCTCCGGCATCTTCGGCTCGGACAGCGGACCGGTCGCCGACACCACCACGTCGGCGGTCAGCTCACCCTGCGCGGTCTCGATCTCCCAGCGCAGCTCGGCGGCGTCCCAGCGCATCATCCGGACCTCGGAGTCGAGCCGGATGTGGCCGCGCAGCCCGAAGGTGTCGGCGACGTGCTCCAGATACGCCCGGATGTGCGGCTGCCCGGAGAAGGTCCGGGGCCAGTCGGGGTGCGGCGCGAAGGAGAACGAATACAGGTGAGAGGGCACGTCGCAGGCGCACCCGGGGTAGCTGTTGTCGCGCCAGGTCCCGCCGACCGCGTCGGCCCGCTCCAGCACGACGAAGTCCGTGATCCCCTCGCGCCGCAGCCGCACGGCCGCGCCCAGCCCGCTGAATCCGGACCCGATCACCGCCACCCGTACGTGCTCACGCTCACGCCCGCCGCCCGTGCCACGCGTACCGCTCGTGCCACCCATGCCGCCCATGCCCGCCGCCTTCCGCCTCATCCGCAGTCCCAGCCACGCCACGCCGCACACACCATCGAAACACTGCCAGCAATCACTGGCACAATCGGGAGGGTAGAGCAGCCCCGTACTCATGGGTAGGGGTCGGACCCGGAAAGTTACCGCCGGTACGCCATAAGGTGCGACTGTGGCGAAGGACGAGACGCAAGCGAAGACGGTGCGCGAGTACCGCACGGAGGAACTGGCCGAAGCGGCCGGCATCCCGGTCCGCACCCTGCGCTTCTACCGCGAGCGCAAACTGCTCCCACCGCCCCGCCGCGAGGGGCGGATCGCCTGGTACGACGACCACCACCTGGCCCGGCTGCGCACCATCGCCGCGCTGCTCGAACGCGGCCACACCCTCGGCGGCATCGCCGAGCTGACCGCCGCCTTCGAGAACGGCCGCGACGTCGGCCAGCTCGGCGAGCTTCTCGGCATCGGCTGGTCGGAGGAAACCCCGGTCCGGCTCACCCCGGAGGCCCTGGCCGACTACTTCGAGGGCGAGGTCACTCCGGAGAACCTGGCGGCCTCCCTCGACCTGGGCTACGTCGCCGTCGACGGCGACGCGATCGTGCACGTCAGCCGGCGCCTGCTGGAGGTCTCCTCGGCCCTGGTCCGCGAGGGCGTCCCGCTGGCGGCGGTCCTGGAGAGCGGCCGCCGGGTCCGCGAGCACGCGGACGCGATGGCCCTGCTGTTCACCGAGCTGATAGCGACCCACATCTCACCGGACGCGCTCACCCGGCTGCGCCCGCTGGCGAAGAGCGTGGTCGAGGCCGAGCTGACGATGGCCATGGACCGCCTCCTGGCCTCCGCCGCCGGTCAGGAACCCAGCGCGCCCAGCTCGTAGACGACGGTCACGGGCGCGTGGTCGGACCAGCGCTCGGGGTGCGTCTCGGCCCGCTCCACGAAGGCCTTCACGGCCCTCGCGGCCAGCCCGGGGGTCGCCACCTGGAGGTCGATCCGCCAGCCGGCGTCGTTGTCGAAGGCCCGCCCCCGGTAGGACCACCAGGAGTACGGCCCCTCGGTGTCGGGGTGCAGCTCCCGCACCACGTCCACGTATCCGGCGTCCGCGTACACCTTCCCGAGCCACTCGCGCTCCTCGGGGAGGAAGCCCGCGTTCTTCCGGTTCGTCTTCCAGTTCTTGAGGTCGGCCTCCTGGTGGCAGATGTTCCAGTCACCGCACACCACGACCTCGCGGCCGTCGGCGGCGGCTCGCACCTTCAGCGCCGCCAGGTAGGGCAGGAACTCCGCCATGAACCGGTACTTCTCGTCCTGCTTCTCCGTGCCGGCCTCACCCGAGGGCAGATAGAGACTGGCCACGGTCACGCCCGGGAGATCGATCTCCAGGTACCGCCCGCCGGCGTCGAACTCGTCGCTCCCGAATCCGACCTGCACCCGCTCGGGCGCGCGGCGCGTGTAGAGCGCGACCCCGGCCCGCCCCCTGACCGCGGCCGGGGCGAAGACGGTGTGCCAGCCCGCAGGCGTCCGCACCTCCTCCGGGATCTGCCCCTCCTCGGCCCGTACCTCCTGGAGGCAGACCACATCGGCGTCGGAACCCGCGAGCCAGGCCCCGAACCCCTTCTTGGCGGCGGCGCGGATCCCGTTCACATTCACGGACGTCACAGTGATCAAAACTTGCCTCCCACATCGCACAAAACGGGAGCAGCCTACTCGCCGGAGCCGCGGCCGGGCCCTCCCGTCTCACGGCGGGCGCGGGGGGCGACGGGTGGGTTCCGTACGATATTCAGATGTCTCACCGCATCCAGCTCCGCACCGTTCCGTACGACCACCCGGACGCGGTCAAGCTCAACGACCAGGTCCAGCTCGAGTACCAGGAGCGGTACGAGGGTGAGGGCGACGCCACCTTCCTGGACCCGGCGATGTTCGCCGCGCCGCACGGCCTGTACCTCCTGGCGTACGACGCCACGGACACCCCGGTGGCGAGCGGCGGCTGGCGCCGGCAGGACCGGAACGACGAGGGCTACTCGGACGGCGACGCCGAACTCAAGCGCATGTACGTCGTCCCGGAGGCCCGCGGCCTGGGTCTGGCCCGCCGGATCCTGGCGGTCCTGGAGGAGGACGCCCGCGCGGCGGGCCGCCTGCGGATGGTCCTCGAAACGGGCGACCAGCAACCGGAGGCGATAGCCCTCTACCTCTCCTCCGGCTACACCCCGTCCCCCAAGTTCGGCCACTACCGCTTCCACCCCTCCAGCCGCTGCATGGCCAAACCCCTGAGCCACCCGAACCCCGCGAACGCACTGCCCAGCCCCGCCGGCGTCTGAGGCGCGGGGCCCGGGGCGGAGCCCCGATCTTTCAGCCCCACCACGCACAGCCAGCCCCACCACGCACTGCCCAGCCTCGCCGCGCACCATCCAGCCCCGCCGGCGTTTGAGGCGCGGGGTCCGGGGCGGAGCCCCGATCTTTCAGCCCCGCCGGCGTTTGAGGCGCGGGGGTTCGGGGCGGAGCCCCCGGCAGCGGCCCGCAGCCGCGCTACCGCGGAAGCCAGACGGCCCGGTCCGTGCCCCACCGGGACGGCCCCACCGCCCACTCCCCGAAGGGACTGGCGGCGTGCCGCAGCACCCCGTACCCCGACCCCGTCTCCCTCAGCCACCGCTCCGCCGCATACCCCCCGACCGGGCCGCCGCCGGACGCCGGACCCCCGCCGGCCAACCCCCGCACCAGCCACGACCCCGTCCCCGCCAGCGAGAACCGCAGCCGCCGACCGCCCCCCTCCGCCAGCGCCCTCAGCACACCGGCGGCCATCAGATACCCCGTCCCGTGGTCCAGCGCCTGCGCCGGCAGCGCCCCCGGCACACCGTCCGCCCCGCACCGCGCAGCGATCCCGTACCCCGCCTGCACCAGCGAGTCGAACCCCCGCCGCCCCGCCCACGGCCCCCGCCACCCCCACGCGCACAGCTCGGCCACCACCAGGCCCGGCCTGCGCTCCAGCAGCTCCCGCGCGCCGAGCCCGTGGCGTTCCAGCGCTCCCGGCCGGTACCCCGTCACCACCACGTCGGCCTCGGCCAGCAGTGTCTCGAAGACCGCCCGGTCGCCCGCCCGCGCGAGGTCCAGCCGCGCCGACCGCTTCCCGAACCCGGTGTCCGCGTACGCGTCGTCCGCCTCCGCCAGCCCCGGCGAGTCGATCCGCAGGACGTCCGCCCCCAGCACTCCGAGCGTCCGCGTCGCGACGGGCCCGGCGATGACCCGGGTCAGGTCCAGCACCCGTACCCCGGCCGCGGGCCGGCCCTCCGGTGCCGGCCCGAGCGCTCGCCCCCGTACCCCGGATTCCCGTACGGGCTCGACCAGCGGCTGCGGCTCCCCGTACTCCTGGGTGACGGCGACGGCCAGCCCGCCCTCCGCGTACACGATTTCCTGCACCTCGACTGCAGTCCGCCCCGCCACTGCGGCGCGCAGCGCCTCCGGTGTCGTGGACGGCAGCCGGAGCGCCCGCACCAACGCGGCCTGGTGATGCGGGTAGTTGGCGTGCGTACGGACCCAGCCGTCCGCCGACTGCCAGAAGCCGGACAGCGGCGCGAAGGTCACGGGCGCCCGGCCCCCGACGCGCAGATGCCGTTCGCTGACGAACGCCGTCGCCACCGCTCCCTCGTCCACCACGAGACGGCGGGCGTCCCCCGACGCGCCCCCGACCCGCACGGCGGCCAGCTCCGCTGCCGCCAGCCCGCACACCCCGACGGCTGCACGCGCCAATTCCCTTACCGGCAAAGGCCCTTCCCCGAGGTCGCCGGCTCCGGTGTACCGCACCCGCTCGACGAGCTCCGGTGCGCCACCGAGCGCCTCCCAGGCCTGGGCCGTCCCGCCGTCCCGCTCCTCACCGATCGTCATGAGGCCATCATTTCCCACTCCTTCCCGCACGGACCTGATGCGGGTTCCCCGCCGATTCCCTCCGGCGGGGGGCGGGAGCAGCGTTCGGCATCCGGAGAATGGTGCCGTGCACCAGCGATCACACCGCGTGCGCAGCGGATCTCCGTCCACGACGACACCGGCTCCGATGTCCGCCCGGCCTTCCGCCTGAAACTCCGGCAGAACCGACCCGCCCCCGCATTCCCGGGCCGCCCCTGCGGCGGGACCGGCCCGGAAATGCAGAAGATCCCGCCCGATCTTGCGATCGGACGGGATCTTCATCGTCTGTGGGCTGTTCACGAGTACCCCTGACCAGGCACTCCGGAGGCGAATAAAGATCGCTTCCCAGACTGACGAAGATCGTTTCCCGCCCCAGCGACAGGTGTCCTCCGCTGTCAGAGGCAGAGGCGAGGATGTGCGGCATGACGAAGACCGGAGCGGACTACGCGTGGTTCGAAGACGACTTTCCAGACATCGCCGAGGCATACTGCTTCACCTTGGTGCGGGACCTCTCGCCTGCTGAGCTAGTGTCCCGGCTTGCGGGACGACCGGAAGCGCCCCTGCAGGGCATCGCCGCAGTCGTCGACGCCGCCTTCGCCCAGTACGACCTGGAGGATGGCGACCGTCAGATGGTCGCCATGACGACTGTGGGCGCCTGGACGCTGATGATCGAACCCAACGGGTACATCGGAGTCACCGAAGATCGAGCCTTGCCGGCCTCGGCCGGGGCGAGCTGGGTCTCTCACTTCGTCAACATCAATGCCGTCGGCACGTTCCTCTGGGCGGAGGACCAGGTCCTGCGACTCTGCTTCGACCCCATGTTCCCGGAGGATCGGTGGGGCACCGCACCGGACGAGCTGCTGGACGTCATGGTGCGGATCGGCTTCCACCTCGAGGACGAGACTCCGGAAACGGATCTGCCCTCACCAGCGGCCTTCGCTCTGGCAGAGCACCTGACCGGCGTGGCCATCAGTCCGGCGCTGCTCCAGGACACGACCTTCACCTGCGCCACTGTCCAGGCCCGATGACATCGCGCGACCACCCTCCCCGGGTCTGCCCTGTGAATGCGGTGTGGATGATGGCGCGGTGACGAACATCAGTGACGCCCACGTGAAGGTCCACTTCCGGATGGACGTAGATGAGGATGGCTGGCCGCCGGCAAGCGTCGAGAGCCTGTGGGCGGTGAACCTCGGCGACGGCACGGTGCGGCTGGACAACACGCCCTGGTTCGTACGCGGAGTCGCCAGCGGCGACATCATCAAGGTGGAGTGCGATGGCGACGGTGTTCTCTGGGCCGGGGAGACGGTCCGACCATTTCAGAACTGCACGATCCGGCTGATCGTACTGAAGGACGACGGCTCAGCCGCCGCCCGGCAAAGCGTGCTGGAGGTCTTCCACCGCCTCGGCACGACCGGCGAGGGAATCGAGCAGTTCCGGATGGTGGCCCTGGATGTCCCACCTGAGGCGGACCTGCCGCGGATCCGCACGCTCTTGGAACACGGTGAAGCGAAGGAGTGGTGGCACTGGGAGGAAGGCTGTGTCACCGCTGCGTGGGAAGCCGCTGCTCCTGCCTGAGGGCAGCTGAGTTCCATCCCCAGCACGTGGCGGCGGGCTGCACCCATGCCGCTTGTAACGAGTTGGTGCTCGAGCGGCTGCGCACGGCACGCTGTGGGCACGCGTCCTGACGAGGGCGGATGTGGATCCGCGCCGACGCGGCGGCCGAATGCCGCCTGATCTCCCGGGGGGCAGTGGTGAACGAACGGGACGTCCGGCTCAATGAACTCGCGCAGGGGCTGCGCCCCATGTCTGAAGGCATCAAGTGGTTCGACGACCTCGTCCCGGATGACCAGTCCGAGGTGCTGCTGTTCCTACGTCATCACTGTGCCCAGGCGCGCGCTGTCGCCGAGGATGCGCCAGAGAGCATCCGCCGTGCTGGGCTGCGCCAGACGCATACGCCCGCGGTATTGATCTCACGCGGCCGGATCGACGATCAACTGGGAAAGATCGCCGGTCTCACGCCTCTCGACGAACGTCGAAAGGCGTTCCGGCTGCTGATCGCAGTCCTGGCGGTTGCCGACGAGCGGCGCCGCGAGCGCTTCTGCTCCCGCGGCTGCGGTCATTGGTGGCACAGACTACCCGTCGACGGCTGATTGGATCCGACCGCTCGGACGTGTTGCCACGACCGCGGGCTCCTGAACAACGTACGGTGCTACATCCACTTTGAGGGCTCCGGGGCGCCCGACGGCTGCTTTGGGACACCCCTGACCGCACCTCTCGCTGTGGGGCGGGGGCCGCCTATGATCCAAACCAGGGGAACAGGGGAGGATGGGCATGTCAGGAGACGCGAACAGCACCGGAACAAGGCTGAACGGCGTGGATGGTGTACCGGCTGGCCCCTTGGCTCCGGGAGGCGGGAGCGTATTCGGCTCGACGCCGGCGGAGAAGAAGGCAGCGGCAAACACCATCGAGACCGAGCTGGAGCCCAACACCAAGAAGGCTGCGGACGGTGCGAAGGACAACACGAGCGCGGCGGCAAGGAGCCTTGATGGCTGGGAGACAGCCTCCGGCCTGAAGAAGGTGACGGAGACCTGGGACCAACAAGCGAAGATGCTGATGGGACGCCTGAGCGCCGAAAAGGCCTCCCTGCGAGGGGCCTCGGGCCTATTCATGCAGAACGACGTGCGGACGGGTGACCAACTCCGCGCAGTGGGCCCGAAATCCAAGCTCGAGTGACTGTAGGGGGATCGGGCACGTGTTGACATACCAGGAAGTCATGACGACCGATCTCAGCGTCCTGACGACGGCTGCCGAAAAGTGGCAATCCATGGCCGCTGATCTGTCGAAGGTTGAAGAGCGCTACGGGGAGACGGTCCAGAAGATCACACTGGGCCAGAACTGGCTCGGGCTCAGCGTGGAAACGGCGCACACGAAGTTCGCAACAACTCGGCGCGAGTACAAGTCCGCGCAGACCGAAGCGAAAGCGGTGGCCAAACTGCTGACGGACGCGCATACCGGTTTCGCGGACCTGAAGAAAAAGGTCGAATCGGCGCGGGACGATGCGGTGGCCGCGGGCATGGCGGTATCGGCGGCGGGACGCGCCACCTTCGACTTCACACGGGTCCAGGACCCGGCGCAGGCGCGGACCCTGCGACGCGACCCGGACTTGAAGAGCGTCGAGGAGTCCTGGACCGCGCACATCGCCGCAGCGGTGCGGGCAGTGGACGAGCTCGATAAGGCGGTCAAACAGGCGCTCGAAGCCGTGGTCGTGGACGGAAACATCCTCGACGGCACCATCGGGGGGTTCAACGCCTCGGCCACTCCCGTCATCCCGCCGACGGGGTCGGCGCGGAGCGAGCAGAAGTTCACCGACGCCGAAAAGTGGATCTTCGATGAGATGAAGCGAAACGCAAAGTCGGACACGGTCGGGCAGATGCGGTCCCTGCTGGACAAACCCGAGTGGTACGAATTCGGGCGCAACTACGGTTCCGACATCAACGCAGCACTGACGATGTGGGGCGTGAAGGTGGCCCCGGGACAGGACTGGGACCACAAGCCGCAGCTCCAGGAACGGTACGACCTCCAAACGCTTGACGACTACTACTTCAAGCAGCCCGGAACGAACCGCGAAGTCTTCTACGACATCTACTCCAACGTCCACTACGGATACGTCGGCCGGGCAGCCGGCTTCGACGCGGACACCTTGATCAAGGGCGCCTCCCTTGGAGAAACGCTGCTCACCGGAGACGACGACCAAGGCGATCAGATCACGATGCGCATCGGCATCGACCTCTACGACAAGTACGGCGACAACCTGACCGAGGAACAGCTCCGGCAGGGAATCAACGACGCGATGGACCAGATGGAACAAGCGCAGCGCAACGGTGAGAACGTCCCGCAGGTCAGGAACCGGAAGTGACGCGGGGACAGTGGGGCTGTGCGGTCGCCCCCGTTGCCGGTCTGGCCACCGGTGTGCTCGGGGCGGTGCTGCTGGCAGCCGCCTGGCGTGCGTGCGACGTAGGAGTGAACGGCGCGGCCAATGGGCTTGCGCTGATCTTCTACGGAGCCTTGCTCGCGATCATGGCGGCTGTGTGGTGGGGGGTGTTCATCGGGTACGTCGGACGCTGGAACCTCACGGCCGCCCTCCTGGGCGGCACGGCCGGCGCGGCGGTCATGATTTGGATCTTCGTGGCTCTCCTCCAGGTTCCCAACGGCTACCGCTGCTAACGAGTTCGCCCCCGACGCGGTGCCGCGCCGAGCACGGCCACATCCACTCCGCAGTCTGGGATGGAGCCACTGGCCGGCAGGCCACGAACCGGCTTCAACGGCTGGCGAACGATCTCGTCCTGGTGCCCGTCCGCCTGGCCCAGCAGCGCGGGTACCTGCGCCACCGGAGCGGCGATGTGGGAGTGGACGCAACCTCGATCCCGGTCCTGGCCCGCCCGGACAGCGATCGCTCGGGGACCGCCTCGGTCGAGATCACCGCAGGCTGGCACTACCGTGGCGGTTCCAACGAAGGGATCTTCGGCTACAGCGCAACCCTGCTGGTCGCCGCCCATTCCCGCACGAGCGAGCAGGCGGCCAAGGGACGCAGGGCACCGTCCTACCCGCAGCTCTGCCTCGGCCTCACCTTGGACACCCCCACCGTCCGTACAGGTGAGAACGCAGTCGCCGTCTTGGCACAGCTCGCTGAGCTCCGGACGCCCACTGGAACCTGCGCAGCCGACCGCGCCTACACCGGGTGCTCGCCGGAGAAGTTCCAGGTCCCCAAACGCCGGCTCGGTTTCCGCCTCGCACTGGACTACAAGGCAGCCGACCGCGGTATCCAGGGCAGCTGGCAGGGAGCCGTGCTGATCGACGGCTCCCTCGCATGCCCGCAGATCCCCAACGTGTTGGCCCAGGCCACCCACGGCATGGACGACAAGACCTTTCGCCAGCGGCTCGATGAACTGAAGCCGGTGATCGCTGAGAGGCTGCCCTACTTCCTCAAGCTCAAGCAGAACGCCGATGCCCGAGGCACCGTACGCCTGCAGTGCCCCGCCGCCGGCCCGTCCCCCTCGGTGAACTGTCCTCGCCGAGAACGCCTCCGGCCCGCAGGGCCGAGCACTTCCGGCCCCCACAGACCGTGGTCCGGCTCGCGGATCGACGGTCCCGCGCCAGCCACCCGGCTGCCCGCCCGACCGTCCAACTCCCTGACGGCGAGTGGATCGACCCTCCGCGAAAGGACGAACTGCCCGCTGTCTGCGGCGCATCCGCGATCAGCGTGCCCGCAGACGCCGCCGGAGATCTGAAGACCGCCAAGTTCCGGCAGGACAGCCACTACCTCAGCCTGGCCTGGGAACGGATCTACAAGCCGATCCGCTCGCACAACGAGGGCCTCAACGGACGGCTCAAGGGCGCCGAGCTGAACATCGGAGAGCCCCTGCATCGCCGGGCTCCAGGGCAGGTCGCCCAGACGCTCCTGGTCGCCATCATGGTGACTGTCGGCAACCTCGACATCTTGGAGACCTGGCTCTACGAACGGACGGGCAGCCGGCTCTCCGACACCGAGTTCGAGTCCGTGCCAGCCCCGCCAGGTCTTGACCCACGCCACGTCCTGGCTCCGCTGGGCACTGGCCGACATCCGCCGGGCAACCTCTGATCGGTCAGCGACACAGCCAGACATTGTGATCACCAGCCCCGGGCAACCGGGGCCCCTTCGCATGCCCCCAGAACAGCCAGAAGCCTGCCGGAGGGGATGTGATCCGGTGCACGCCGCCATCCATCACCCCGAACAGGCATCGAACGACCCCGTAAACGACGAAGATCCCGCCCGATCTTGCGATCGGACGGGATCTCGTGAACGTTCCTGAGAGCTACTCAAGAACAGTCGTCTGTGGACCTGTGGGGATTTGAACCCCAGACCCCCTCGATGCGAACGAGGTGCGCTACCAGACTGCGCCACAGGCCCTTGCGACGTGTGAAACATTAGCATCCCCGCGCGGGTGCTCCAAAACCGATATCCCGGAGCGTCCGCGCAGGTCATCGATCATTCGTTCGCGGCGCGCGGGCGGTCGTCGCTCTCGTACTGGTCGAACAGCGGGGTGCGGGCGCCGCCGCCCTGGCCGCGCGGGCGCGGGGTGGTCTGGGGCTTCGGGTCCGGCTTGGGGGCCGCGGGCTGGGCCCGCAGGCGGGGTTCGGTCGGCTCGGCCGTGCTCGAACGGGTCGCGCTCCAGGCGTCCGGGGCCGTGGGGCCGGTGGCGCGGGGGGCGACCGGGGCCGTCACGTACGTCGGCAGCGGAACCGGGACCGGCTCCCAGCTGTCACCGCGGGCGGGGCCGCGTTCGCGCTCGCGCTGCTGGTCCACCCACTCGGCGTGGTCGGTCTGCTCGACCAGCGCGCGCCGCCCGGCCTCCTGCGGGGAAACCGGTGGCGCAGGGTCCGGTTCGGTGCCCGCGGCGACGCCGGTGCCCGCCGCGGACTCGGGCTCGCGGCGGCGCGAGCGGTTCTCGCGCAGCTGCCGCGCGGCCGCCTCGGCGCGCCGCCGGTCCATGGTGAACTCGTAGCGCCGCCGCTCCTGGACCCGCAGGTGCACGATGTACGTGCTCAGCAGGAGGGCGGGCACGGCGGGGGCCCACAGGTAGCGCAGCCCTCCCACCGCGGCGACGACCGCGCCCAGGGTGAAGACCAGGAAGAGGAGCGCGGTGGTGCGCCGGCGGCGCGCGAGGACCTGGAGGCGCTGTTCGCGCCGGGCCCGCTCCGCCCGCTGCTCCCGTTCGGCGGTGGCCGGTCTCGGCTCCGCCCTGGTCGGGGGCACGACGAAGGCCCGGGCGTCGGCGTCGACGGAATTCACCGTCTCCGTCGCGGCGTCCGGGTCCGCGTGGGGCTGGGGCCCCGCCTCCTCGTCACCGCGCTCACGCAGCCCCTTGGCGTAACGGCGCTCCATTCCCGCCCGGCCGGAAAGCAGCCGAATGGCGGTGGAGAAGCGTTCCGTCGGACGAGCCTCGTTCAGCTCGTCCTGCCTCCGGAGCCACATGGGCACCAAGTAGGCGGCCCACGCCCCGACAATGACTGCGTAGATGAGGCCGCTGCTGCTCACACCTCACACCGTAGAGGGGCGCGGGCGAGGGGATCGGCCAATTGGGCCGGTGTGTCGCACGATCTCGCTGATATCACGGACTTTTTTTGTGATTCTTCGGATCAGGTTATGGGCGAATCGGTAACCCGGACCCCTAATTCGAACAGTTATTCGCTTACTGTTCCGGCGGACCCGTTATTTCGGGAGGACGGCGAGTGGCGGGCCCGGTGCCAGCGGCGCAGCAGCCCCTCCGGCACCTCCTCCACCGTGACCGCGTAGACGAGGTGATCGCGCCAGGCCCCGTCGATGTGCAGATAGCGCGGCCGCAGCCCCTCCTCGCGCAGGCCCAGCTTCTCCACGACCCGCCGGCTCGGCCCGTTCTCGGGGCGGATGCACACCTCGATCCGGTGCAGGCCGACCTTCCCGAAGCAGTGGTCGATCGCCAGCGCGACCGCCGTCGGCATCACCCCGCGGCCCGCCACGTCGCGGTCCACCCAGTACCCGACGTGCGCCGCGCACATCGAGCCCCAGGTGATGCCGGCGACCGTCAGCTGGCCCACCAGCCGGCCCTGGTACTCGATGACGAAGGGCAGCATCCGGCCGGCGTTCGCCTCCGCCCGCAGATGACGGACCATCTGGCGGTACGTGGGTCGCTGGATCACCGGCCCCCACGGCGCGGGCGGCGGAATCGTGGCCTCCCAGGGACGCAGCCAGTCGCGGTTGCGCCGGTTGACCTCGCGCCAGGCCTTCTGGTCCCGCAGTTTTATCGGCCGGAGCGTGACGTCGCCGTCCGCCAGGACAACCGGCCAGGAGGGGCCGTTCAGCTCGCGCTCCCGGAGGGTCCCGCCGGTCTGGGGTGGTCCCCGCCGCGGATCTGGTCCACGGCGTGCGGCAGGACGCGGGACAGGACGGCGAGGCCGTCGCGTACTCCGCCCGTCGAGCCGGGGAGATTGACGATGAGCGTGTGTCCGGCCACGCCCGCCAGGCCCCGGGACAGGGCCGCGGTCGGCACCTTGGCCAGGCCTTCGGCGCGGATGGCCTGCGGGATGCCCGGGATCTCGTAGTCGAGCACCCGCGCGGTGGCGTCCGGGGTGCGGTCCGTCGGCGAGATCCCGGTCCCGCCGGTGGTCAGGATGACGTCGTACCCGGCGGCCACGCCCTCGCGCAGCGCCCGTTCGACGGGATCGCCGTCCGGGACGACCCGCGGGCCGTCCACCGTGAAACCGAGCTTCTCGAGCGCCTCGGCCAGCAGCGGGCCGCCCTTGTCGGCGTACACGCCCTGCGAGGCGCGGTTCGAGGCCGTGACGACCAAGGCCATGCCCAGGGGCGCGGCCGCGGGCCCGGGGTGCCCGAGCTCGGCGGCGGGCTCCGGGTGAACCGCCGAGGACTCACCGACCGCGGCGTGGTGGCTGTGCACCTCGCCGCCGCGCGGGGGGTTCACGAGCGCGCCCAGTCGCCGGACTTGCCGCCGGTCTTCTCCTCCACCCGGACGTCCGTGATGACGGCGCCCTTGTCGACCGCCTTGACCATGTCGATCACGGTGAGGCCGGCGACCGCGACCGCGGTCAGCGCCTCCATCTCGACGCCCGTGCGGTCGGTCGTCTTCACGGTGGCGAGGATCTCGACGGCGTCGTCGGCGACCCGCAGGTCCACCTTCACGCCCGAGACGGCCAGCGGGTGGCACAGCGGGATCAGGTCGGGGGTCTTCTTCGCCCCCATGATCCCGGCGATCCGCGCGGTGGCGAGGGCGTCGCCCTTGGGCACGCCCTCGCCGCGCAGCAGCTCGATCACCCGGGGAGAGACGAGTACACGTCCGCTGGCCCGCGCCGTCCGGGTGGTGACGTCCTTCCCGGAGACGTCGACCATCCGGGCCGCGCCGGCCTCGTCGATGTGGGTGAGCCTGCTCTCGGTACTCATTGCTGCGCCGCTCCGCTCTGGGCCCCTGGGGGGCCTGTGTGGTGCGACACACGCTACCCGCACCGGCCGCCGACGGGGCGCGCCGGGGGAACAGGTCCGAGTGCACGGGGGAGACCGCGGGCGGGGGCACCTCCCGGCGGTGGCCGGGGCGAGCGGATTTCAAGCCCGTACGGAATGGTGAATCCGGCACGAAGCGCCCCCGGAGGCGCACGACTGCAGCGGCTCAGCCGAGCAGTACCACTTCCAGCTCGCTCCCGGGCTCCACCGAGGTGACGTCCTCCGGTACGACCATCAGCGAGTCGGCGTGCGCCAGCGCGGCGATCAGGTGGGAGCCCGATCCGCCGACGGGGCTGACCGTGCCGCTCTCGGCGTCGTAGGCACCGCGCAGGAACTGGCGGCGGCCGGCGGGGGAGCCGAGCGGCGTGTCGGCCTTCAGCACCGCCCGCACGCTCGGTCGCCGGACCTCGGACTCCGGCAGCCCCATGAGGGTGCGGATCGCGGGGCGCACGAACAGCTCGAAGGAGACGTAGGAGGAGACCGGGTTGCCGGGCAGCGCCAGCAGCGGGGTGTGGTCCGGGCCGATCGTGCCGAAGCCCTGGGGCTTGCCGGGCTGCATGGCGAGCTTGCGGAAGTCGATCCCGCCCCCCGCGACGTCATCGGCGTCCGGATCGCCCGAGCCGACGGCGGACAGCGCCTCCTTGACGACGTCGTACGCGCCGACGCTGACCCCGCCCGTGGTGACCAGCAGGTCGGCCCGGATCAACTGGTCCTCGATGGTGGCGCGCAGCGTGTCGGCGTCGTCCTCGACGGCGCCCACCCGGTAGGCGATGGCCCCGGCGTCCCGCGCGGCCGCGGCCAGCGCGAAGCTGTTGGAGTCGTAGATCGTGCCCGCGGTGAGCGCCTCGCCGGGCTGGACCAGCTCGCTGCCGGTGGACAGGACCACCACGCGCGGGCGCGGCCGCACCCGGACGGTGCCGCGCCCGATGGCGGCGAGCAGGGCGATCTGAGGCGGCCCGAGGACCGTGCCGGCCGCGAGCGCCAGGTCACCGGCCTGGACGTCGCTGCCGCGCGCACGGACGTGGGCGCGGGCCTCGGCGGCGCGGTGCACCCGCACCTCCCCGCCCGCATGCTCGGGGGCGGCGCTGGCCGGGGTCATGCCGGCGGCCGCGCCGCCGCCCGTGCCGCCGTCGGTCCACTCCACGGGTACGACGGCCTCCGCGCCGGGCGGCAGCGGGGCGCCGGTCATGATCCGGGCGGCCTCGCCGGGGCCCACGGCGGGCAGCTCACCGCTGCCCGCCGCGACGTCCCCGACGACCGTCAGCACCGCGGGGAACTCCTCGCTCGCACCCTGGACGTCGGCCGTGCGGACGGCGTAGCCGTCCATGGAGCTGTTGTCGAAGGGCGGGAGGGCGACGGGCACGGTGACGTCCTCGACCAGGACACAGCCTTGGGCGTCCAGCAGCTGGAGCTCGATGGGCTCCAGCGGCCGGACGGTCGCGAGGACGTCCGCGAGGTGCTCGTCCACGGACCACAGACGGTGGCCGGTGTCCTGCGGTGCGGAACTGCTCAAGGTGCTACATCTCCTCCGTGACGTAACGGCGAAGCCAGGTGCGGAACTCCGGGCCCAGGTCCTCACGCTCGCACGCGAGGCGGACGATGGCCCGGAGGTAGTCGCCGCGGTCCCCGGTGTCGTAGCGACGGCCCCGGAACACCACGCCGTGCACCGGACCGCCGACACTCTCGTCGGCGGCCAGCTTCTGCAGGGCGTCGGTGAGCTGGATCTCCCCACCGCGGCCCGGCTCGGTCTCCCGCAGTATGTCGAAGATCGCGGGGTTGAGGACGTACCGTCCGATGACCGCGTAGTTGCTGGGGGCGTCCTCGGGCTCCGGCTTCTCGACGAGTCCGGTGACGCGGACCACGTCATCCTCGTCCGTGGCCTCGACGGCGGCGCAGCCGTAGAGGTGGACGCTGGCCGGGTCGACCTCCATGAGCGCGATGACGGTGCCGCCGGTGCGGGCGTAGATGTCGGCCATCTTGCGCAGCAGCGGGTCGCGCGGGTCGATGAGGTCGTCGCCGAGCAGGACGGCGAAGGGCTCGCGGCCGACGTGCGGCTCGGCGCACAGCACGGCGTGGCCGAGGCCCCGAGGGTCGCCCTGGCGGACATAGTGCATCGTGGCGAGGTCGCTGGACTCCTGGACCTTCTTCAGCCGGTCGTCGTCGCCCTTGGCGATCAGAGCCGACTCCAGCTCGTAGTTCCGGTCGAAGTGGTCTTCCAGCGGACGCTTGTTACGCCCAGTGATCATGAGCACGTCGTCCAGTCCCGCCGCCACGGCTTCCTCGACCACGTACTGGATGGCCGGCTTGTCCACAACCGGGAGCATTTCCTTCGGGGTCGCCTTGGTCGCCGGAAGGAAGCGAGTGCCGAGGCCAGCGGCCGGGATCACGGCCTTCTTGATCACGGGGTGCAACATAGTCATGGCCCGAACGATAGTGGGTCCAGAAGAACGCCAGGCTAAATCGCCGTTGGTAGATCCGTGTATGCCCCGATTCGCAAGGATATTTGATTCCGTCGTGGCACAGAACCCGCCCACCGCCTCCGCCAAGGCCGAGCTCCGCCGAGAACTCCTCGCCGCCCGCCGCGCCTTGTCCCCCGTCACCTGCCGTACGGCGGCCTCCGCACTCGCCGTCAGGGCTCTCGAACTGCCCGAACTGGCCGATGCGCGCACGGTGGCGGCGTACGTCTCCGTCGGCACCGAACCCGGCACCCGCGCACTTCTCGACGCCCTGCGCGCGGCCGGCAAGCGGGTGCTGCTGCCCCTGCTGCTGCCCGACAACGACCTCGACTGGGCCGCGTACGAGGGCCCGCAGAGCCTCGCCGAGGCCGCCCACCCGGGCAGGATGCGGCTCCTGGAGCCGACCGGACCGGCGCTCGGCCCGGACGCGGTGACCGCGGCCGACGCCGTGCTGCTGCCCGGCCTCGCGGTGGACGGGCGCGGCATGCGGCTCGGTCGCGGCGGGGGCTCGTACGACCGGGTGCTGGAGCGGCTGGAGCGCGCCGGGGCGCATCCGGCGCTGGTCGTGCTCCTCTACGACGACGAGGTGGTCGCGCGGGTCCCGGAGGAACCGCACGACCACCCCGTTCAGGCGGTGGCCACCCCGTCAGGGGTGCGCCGCTTCAGCCCGTGACGCCCGCGTGGACGCCTACGACCCCCCGGGCGTGAGGGTCAGGGTGTCCACCGTGGCCCTGTCGACGGCGTCCTTGCCGAAGGGCCAGTCCAGCAGCTCTCCCTTGGCCCACATCGTCGTCTGGTCCGTGTAGTGGGAGTTGTACGCGTGCCCCGAGGCGCCGGTCAGGTTGATCCACCGGGATTTGTCGAGGTCGTTGAGGTTCACGACCATGCGCATCGACGGCACCCAGGTGACCCCGTACCCGCTGGAGGCGTTCCAGCCGGTCGCGTTGACCGTGGCCTCGCCGCCGCCCAGGTTCCACGGGCCGCGGTTGAGGAGCCACTGCATGAAGCCGGGGCCCTCGGTGCCGATCGTCTGGTTCTTGAGCGTCAGCTGGTGCAGGCGGCCCCAGCTCCAGGTGGACTGGTCCTTGCCGAGCTTGGCGGTCAGCTCCCAGCGGGCGTCCTTCATGGCCCGGGCGAAGAGCTCGTCACGGGTGGTGGTCGCCGGCTGGGTCAGGGTCCTGGGCGAGCTCCACCACTGCGACTTCTCGTCCTTGACCAGGCGGCGGACCACCTCGAACCAGCGGTCGCCGCCGTCGGGCTGCGCCGAGTCGGAATCGCGCGTGCCGCACTCGCGGACCGTCTTGGCGAGGTCGTCGGCCGGGCCGGTGCCGTTGCCCAGGACGTTCATGCAGCTGCCCTCGATCCGCAGCTCCTTGGGCATCTTGTCGCCGAAGGACAGCTTGAGGATGTTGCGCCAGACCGCGTTGAAGTAGGCGGCGGCCGCCGAGTCGGGCTCCTGGGTGTAGTTCCAGCCGTCCAGCAGCTTCTGCGCGGCGCGCACGCCCGGGTCCGAGACGTCTATCTTCGCCAGCATCGGGGTCAGCAGCGCGGCGATCTCGCTGCTGTTGTCCATCTGCATGGTGCGCATGTCGTCGGTCGAGATCTTGCCGCCGTCCTTGATCTTCGCCTCGATGAGGTCGTTGATCCGCTGGCTGCGTGCGCCGTAGCCCCAGTCGGTGGTCAGCAGGTGGGGATACTTGCCGGCCCCGCTTCCGCCCTCCGCGACGGCCTGGTTGGCCGTGACGATGTAGCCGCGCGACGGGTTCTGGTCCCAGGGCAGCTCGTTCTGCGGGATGTAGCCCGCGTTGCCGTCCCGGCCGCCCTTCCAGGCGTACTTGGAGTCCCAGCCGGGGGCGGGCATCTTGCCGTCGCCCTGGCCGCGCATCGGGATGCGGCCCGGGGCCTGGTAGCCGATGTTGCCGTAGGGGCCCCTGTTGTCGGCGTAGATCAGGTTCTGCGAGGGGACCTCGAAGTCGGCGGCCGCCTTGCGGAAGTCTTCGAACGTCTTGGCCCGGTCGAGCTTGAAGACCGCGTCCATGGACTTGCCCGGGTCCAGCGCGGTCCAGCGCAGGGCGACGGCGTAGCCGTCGCCGCGGTCGGGGGCGGAGCTGGCCACGGGGGCGCGGGTGCCGACCGTGGCGAGCTCCTCGCTGCGGTCGGAGACGAGCGGTCCGTTGTTGGTGATGCGGACGGTGATCTTCTTGCTGGCGCCGCCCGCGACCTTGATGACCTCTTCACGCGTGGTGAAGGGGAGCACCTTGTTGTCGTAGACGTAACCCTCGGGCTTGACCTGCTCCAGGTAGAGGTCGGTGACGTCGGCGCCGAGGTTGGTCATGCCCCAGGCGATGTCGGCGTTGTGGCCGATGACCACGCCGGGCATGCCGGAGAAGGTGTAGCCGGCCACGTCGTACTGGCACTGGGCCGAGACCGTGCGGCAGTGCAGGCCCATCTGGTACCAGACCGAGGGGAGCTGCGGGGACAGGTGCGGGTCGTTCGCGAGCAGCGGCTTGCCGGTGGTCGTGTACTTGCCCGAGATCACCCAGGAGTTCGAGCCGATGCCGCTGCCGTTGGGGCCGAGGATCGCCGGAACCTCGTCCAGGGTGTCGGCGAGGGCCGACAGCTGGGTGCGCAGACCCACGGTCGCGCCCTGGGCGGTGGCGTTGCCGGCGAGGCCGGTGGCGGTGCCGGTTCCGGTGCCGGCCGTGCCCGTCGAGGCCTGCGAGCCCAGGGCGGCGGCGCCGCCCGAGCCGGAGCCGCTGCCCGTGGAGCCGGAGCCGCCGGAGCCCTGGGGGGTGTACTTGCCGCCCTCGACCTTGCCGCCCTCGACGACCGGCTTGTTCCGGTCGAAGGGGTACGGCGGGTAGAGCTCGTCGATCTGCTGCTGCGAGAGCTTGCTCGACATCAGCGCGCGGTCGATCTCGTCCTGCATGTTGCCGCGCAGGTCCCACGCCATCGCCTTGAGCCAGGCCACCGAGTCCACGGGCGACCACTGCTCGGGCTGGTAGTCGTCGCTGAGCTTGAGGGCCGCGTGCTCGACGGAGAGGTCCTTGCCGGACTTGCCCTTGAGGTAGGCGTTGACCCCGTCGGCGTAGGCCTGCAGGTACTTCTTCGTCTCGGGCGAGAGCTTGCCGGCGTACTCCTCCTCCGCGACCTGGCGCCAGCCCAGCGTGCGCAGGAAGGCGTCGGTCTCGACCTGGCCGGAGCCGAACATCTCCGAGAGCCGCCCGGAGGTCATGTGGCGGCGGACGTCCATCTCCCAGAACCGGTCCTGGGCGTGCACGAAGCCCTGCGCGCGGAAGAGGTCGTCGTCGTTGTCGGCGTAGAGCTGGGGAATGCCGTGGGCATCGCGCTTGACTTCGACGGTTCCGGTCAGGCCCGGCACCTTGAGGGAGCCGGTCGTCTGGGGGAAGGAGGCGCGCACGCTGTCCACGCTCCAGTACGCCCCGTAGCCGAGGCCCGCGAAGAGCGCCAGGACCAGAACGAGCACGATCAGACGCGCGCGTCGTCCCTTCTTCTTGACGGGAGGAGCGGTTTCGTTGGCGGGCATCGCTGTCCTTAGAGGGGCAGGTGGTCCTGGGAGTGCTGGGAGCAACCATAGGCGCAGGACCCGCTTCGTTGATCCGCCAGGGGTCGAGGACCTGAGGACAGGGGCGAACAGGCGTTTCACAATGTGGGTATCGCGTAAAGGGCGCGTCAAAGATTAGGTAAGGTAACGAACTACTTGCCGAACTTGCCGCCGGGAGGATCGATCCACCGGGCGCATCGAGGAGGGCCGCCCGCTGACTGTCCACACGCTCAATGAGCTTTTGCTGGTCTGCTCGCTCGTGCTGCTCGTCGCCGTGGCGGCGGTGCGCGTCTCGTCACGCAGCGGCCTCCCCAGCCTGCTCATCTACCTCGGCATAGGCGTCGCGATAGGCCAGGACGGCATCGGCAACGTCGTATTCGACAACGCCGAGCTGACGCAGGTCATCGGCTATGCCGCACTCGTCGTGATCCTCGCCGAGGGTGGTCTGGGCACCAAGTGGAAAGAGATCAAGCCGGCGCTGCCGGCGGCGATCATGCTGTCGCTGGTGGGCGTCGCGATCAGCGTGGGCGTGACGGCGGCGGGGGCGCACTACCTGGTCGGACTGGAATGGCGCCAGGCCCTGCTGATCGGCGCGGTCGTCTCCTCGACCGACGCGGCGGCCGTCTTCTCGGTGCTGCGGAAGGTCCCGCTGCCCTCCCGGATCACGGGCGTCCTGGAGGCCGAGTCCGGCTTCAACGACGCACCCGTCGTCATCCTGGTGGTGGCCTTCGCGACCGTCGGCCCGGCGGACGAGTGGTACGTCCTGCTCGGCAAGATCGCGCTGGAGCTGGCCATCGGCGTCGCGATCGGCCTGACGGTCGGCTTCCTGGGCGCGTACGGCCTGCGGCACGTGGCGCTGCCCGCCTCCGGCCTCTACCCCATCGCCGTGATGGCCATCGCCATCACCGCGTACGCGGCCGGCGCCATGGCGCACGGCTCCGGCTTCCTCGCGGTGTACCTGGCGGCGATGGTGCTCGGGAACGCCAAGCTCCCGCACTGGCCGGCCACGCGGGGATTCGCCGACGGGCTCGGCTGGATCGCCCAGATCGGCATGTTCGTGCTGCTGGGCCTGCTGGTCACCCCGCACGAGCTGGTCCACGACTTCTGGCCCGCCGTGGTCATCGGGCTGGTGCTGACGATGGTGGCGCGGCCCCTGGAGGTCTTCATCAGCCTGCTGCCCTTCCGGATTCCGTGGCAGGAGCAGGCCCTGATGTCGTGGGCGGGCCTGCGCGGCGCCGTGCCCATCATCCTGGCGACCATCCCGATGGTGTCCGGGATCGAGGGCAGCGACCGCGTCTTCAACATCGTCTTCGTCCTGGTCGTCGTCTACACCCTGGTCCAGGGGCCGACGCTGCCCTGGCTGGCGCGCAAGCTGAACCTCGGGAAGGGCGAGGAGACCGCGTCCGACCTCGGCATCGAGTCGGCGCCGCTGGAGAAGCTGCGCGGACACCTGCTCTCCTTCGAGATCCCGTCGGCCTCGCGGATGCACGGCGTGGAGGTGAGCGAGCTGCGGCTTCCGCCGGGGGCGTCGGTCACGCTGGTCGTCCGGGACGCGAAGAGCTTCGTGCCGCTGCCTTCGACCGTGCTGCGACGCGGGGACGAGCTGCTGGTGGTGGCCACGGATCCGGTACGGGACGCGGCCGAGGCGCGGCTGCGGGCGGTCGCCCGGGGCGGCAAGCTGGCGGGGTGGCTGGGCACGGGCAACGGACCCGATTCGCACTGACCCGGGCCCGGATATCGGTGAGAGCGGCGTTCTCATCCCGCCGATTTCGCGGCGCTCTGACCGCTTTCCTCCCTGTTTTCAGGCCTCTGGCCCGTGAAGCTCCCGTTAATCGCAGGCGAAGACAATGCTTGTCACCGTAATCACAGGGCGTGATAGAGGCGACCCCTGTACGATGAAGGCACACCAGATCGAACCAACTCTGCCTGACGCAGAGCTGGCGCGACCGCAAAGCGGCCGTGGCACCCTCCCGCAGTGGGCGCCCAGGTATCACTCGGTTCTGCGCAAGAGGACAGCTCTCGGGGCTCCCACATGTACGGGTGCGGCCGCTCACAAGGCGGAGCACCGCCCGCAGACGGGGACGCTCTACCAGGCAGCGGAAAGGCCAGGCCGTGACATCCGCGGTCACGACCGACAAGTCCGCCCGCCCCGGCTACGGACAGCTCCTGCGCACGCCCGGCGCCCTCGGCTTCGTACTCCCCGGCTTCGCAGCCCGACTCCCCTTCGGCATGCTGACCATCAGCATCCTGCTGCTGGTCCAGCACACCACCGGTTCCTACGGCAGCGCCGGCATCATCGCCGCCGTCACCGGCATCTCCATGGCGCTGTCCGCGCCCCTGATGGGCATCTTCACCGACCGCCTCGGCCAGAGCGCCGTCCTGCTGCCCGTGGTCCTGACGCACGCCGCCGCCGTCAGCGGGCTGGCCGCGCTCGCCCTGCTGAACGCGCCGGTCTGGGCGCTCGCGCTGGCCGCCGTCCCCGCCGGCGCCTCGGTGCCGCAGGTCGGACCGATGGTCCGGGCGCGCTGGGCCGCCAAGCTGGAGGGCTCGCCGCTGCTCCCGACGGCCGCCGCCTTCGAGTCCGTCACCGACGAGTTCACCTTCGTCGTCGGCCCGGTGCTGGCGACCGCGCTGTGCACCGGCGTCCACCCGGCGGCCGGTCTGGTCACCGAGGCCACACTGACGCTGCTCGGCGGTCTGCTCTTCGCGGCCCAGCGGGCCACCCAGCCCAAGCCGCAGGCCCCGACGGCCCACGGTGAGGCGAAGCGCGCCTTCGCGCTGTCCTTCCCGGGCCTGCGCGTCCTGATCTTCGCCTTCCTCGGGATCGGCGCCGTCTTCGGCGGCATGCAGGTCTCGCTCGCCGCCTTCTCCGACGAGATCGGCAACCCCGGGGCCAACGGCCTGCTCTACGGTGTCTTCGCCGCCGGCAACATGATCGCCGGCATCGCCATGGGCGCCGTCGCCTGGAAGATCGGCCCGCGTCGCCGACTGATCCTGGGCTACATCGGCCTCACCGCCGCCGCGTCCGTCCTGTGGGCCGCCCACTCCCTGATCCTGCTCGGCGCGCTCGGCCTGGTCGTCGGACTGTTCATCGCCCCGGCGCTGATCACCGGCTACACGATGGTCGAGCAGCTCGTCCCCGCCGACACGCGGACCGAGGCCTTCACCTGGCTGACCGGTTCGATCGCCTTCGGGCAGGCCATCGCCGTCATCCTGGCCGGCCGCCTGACGGACGCGCACGGGGCCTCGTTCGGCTTCCTGGTGCCCATGGCGGCCACTGCGCTCGCCCTGGCCACCCTACTGGCGCTGCGTGCGAAGCTGGCCCCGAAGGCCCCGAGCCGGATCGTGAACTCGTCCGGTCCGGGCACCGCGCCCGCGGCCCCGGACGGCCCCTCGCCGTCCTCCCGTCAGCGGTTGAACGAGCGTGGGATGGGTCACCGCGTGCCGGTGACGGTGGACTGATCCGCCGGAATACGTCACCATGGAGCGTCGTTAGCACTCATTGAGTGAGAGTGCCAGGAGGAAATTCGTGCCGACCTACCAGTACCAGTGCACCGAGTGCGGTGAGGGCCTTGAGGCCGTGCAGAAGTTCACCGATGACGCACTGACCGTGTGCCCGAGCTGCGACGGACGCCTGAAGAAGGTGTTCTCCGCGGTCGGCATCGTGTTCAAGGGCTCCGGTTTCTACCGGAACGACAGCCGTGGCGCCTCGTCGAGCAGCACCCCTGCCTCGAAGCCGGCCTCGGGCTCGTCGTCGTCCTCGACGCCGGCCGCCGCCCCCGCCGCTTCGTCCTCCTCGGCGTCGTCGAGCACGAGCAGCTCCACGTCGGCCGCCTGACCGCTCGCTTCTGCATGAGGCCCCGCCCGCCCCGACCGGGCAGCGGGGCCTTCGGCATGCCCCGTTAGGGTGGGCCGCATGGTGAACGCAGAGATCGGTGTCATCGGCGGCTCGGGCTTCTACTCCTTCCTGGAGGACGTCTCCGAGATCCAGGTGGAGACCCCGTACGGGCCCCCGAGCGACTCCCTGTACGTGGGCGAGCTGGCCGGCCGCCAGGTGGCCTTCCTGCCCCGGCACGGACGGAGCCACACCGTCCCGCCGCACAAGATCAACTACCGGGCCAATCTGTGGGCCCTGCGCTCCGTCGGCGTCCGCCAGGTGCTCGGCCCGTGCGCGGTCGGCGGTCTGCGCCCCGAGTACGGGCCGGGCACGCTGCTCGTCCCCGACCAGCTGGTCGACCGTACGAAGGCCCGCGCGCAGACCTTCTTCGACGGGGAGCCGCTGCCCGACGGGTCCGTTCCGAACGTCGTGCACACCACCTTCGCCGACCCGTACTGTCCGGTGGGCCGCTCCGTCGCACTGGCCGCGGCGCAGGGGCGGGACTGGGAGCCGGTGGACGGCGGCACCATGGTCGTCATAGAGGGGCCGCGCTTCTCGACGCGCGCGGAGTCGCGGTGGCATGCGGCGGCGGGCTGGTCGGTGGTCGGCATGACCGGCCACCCGGAGGCGGTCCTCGCCCGCGAGCTGGGGCTCTGCTACACCTCACTGGCCCTGGTCACGGACCTGGACGCGGGCGCCGAGACGGGTGAGGGCGTGTCCCACACGGAGGTGCTGAAGGTGTTCGGCGAGAACGTCGGCCGCCTGCGCGAGGTCCTCTTCGACGCGGTGGCGGCGCTGCCGGCCACGGAGTCGCGGGCCTGCCTGTGCACGCACGCGCACGACGGGTGGGACCTGGGCATCGAGCTGCCTTAGGGGGTGCCGCCTCGGGGGGCTCCTCGGGACGGGGCTTCCTCGGGACGGGGCTTCCTCGGGGCGGAGCTTCCTCGTCGGAGCCGGGGCGTACGGCGGACCGGCTCGCGACGGCGCTCGGGATGAGCCCCCTCCCATCCGGGGAAGAGTTTCCGCAGGGGACTGTCACATTCGGCACGGCTGTCTTGTCCTCCTGGGTGAAGGCCCCGCCGGACGGTGAGGGCGCCACCGAGACAGCCCGGGAGATGACGTCATGCCGCGTATCTCGCTCACCCCGCCCCGCACCCTTCTTCTGCGCATCGGCGCCTGGTACTCGCGCCGGACCTACGGCAAGGTGCTCGACCCCGGGCAGGCATACGGCCACCACGCGCGCGTGCTGTTCTCGTACGTCCGCCTGGAACAGCAGGCGGCGAAGTGGAACGCGCTCGACGCCGGCCTCAAGCACCTTGCCGTGATGGCGGCCGCGGCCCGTATCAACTGCTCGTGGTGCATGGACTTCGGCTACTGGGAGGGCCACGAGCAGGGCATGCCGGCCGAGAAGATCGAGCGGGTACCGCGGTGGCGCGAGTCCCGCGAGGTGTTCACCGAGCTGGAACTCCTGGTCATGGAGTACGCCGAGGCCATGACCGAGACCGAGCCGACAGTCACGGACGAGCTCGCCGCGGAACTGATCGCGCGGCTCGGCGAGGCGGCGTTCGTCGAACTCACCGCCATGGTCGCCCTGGAGAACTGGCGCTCGCGCGTCAACAGCGCCTTCGGCCTGACCAGTCAGGGCTTCTCGGAGGCCTGCCGGATCCCGGCCAGGCCCTGACCTCGACAATGACGGCGTGAACACGGACTCCCCCCGCGTCGGCGCCTGCGCCGGCCCCACGCCCACCAGCACCTGCCCCGACACCGGCGCCTGCTCCGACGCGGACGCCGACCGCCGGGTCATCGTCGCCCTCGACTTCGCCGACAAGGCGGCCGCCGAGGGGCTCATCGGCCGCCTCGGCGACGCGTGCGGCTTCTACAAGATCGGCCTGGAGCTCCTGACCTCCGCAGGCCCCGGACTCGTACGGGACCTGGTCGAGCGGGGGCACGAGGTCTTCCTCGACCTCAAGCTCTTCGAGATCCCGAACTCCGTCGCCGGCGCCGTCCGGGCCGCGGGCGCCCTCGGCGCGTCCATGGTGACGGTGCACAGCATGGGCGGTACGGGGATCATGGCCGCCGCGGTGGAGGCCGCGCGGGAGTTCCCGCGGCTCCGGGTGCTCGCGCTGACGGTGGTCACCAGCATGACCGGGAGGGACCTCGCCGACATCGGCGTCGGCGCGGACACCGAGGAGCAGGTGCTGCGGCTGGCCCGGCTGGCGAGGGGCGCGGGATGCGACGGCGTCATCGCCTCGCCGCGGGAGGCCGGGCCGCTGCGCGAGCTGCTCGGGCCGGACCGGCTGATCGTGACCCCGGGCGTGACGCTGGGGGCGGACGGCGGGGCGGGCGGCGGGGCGGGCGGTCCTGCGGGCGGGCACGCCCGGGCGGGGACGGCGCAGGCGGCCTTCGCGGCCGGGGCCTCGCACGTCGTGGTGGGCCGGTCGATCACGCGGGCCGCCGACCCGGTGGCCGCCCTGCGGCGGGTGCGGTCCGGTCGCTGACCCCTGGGGGTGACGGGGTTGTCCACAGGCTGGGGATCGTCCACAGGCGCGGACGGGATTCGACGGGAGGCCGGATCGTGGGATGTGTCCGGGCGCAGGGTCCGGGCACAGCGACTCACTCGGTTTGGCGGTGTTCGTCATGTCCCGCATGTCCTCGACCCCTTCGTCTTCGCCCGCTCCGGTTGCCTCCGCTTGCGCTCCTTCGGCTTCTTCCGCTTCTCCTGTGCCCCCCGTGTGTGCGGCCGCGTCCCCGTGTCCCCCCGCGCGCCCGGTCCCGCCGTTCCCGCCGCTGCGTGTGGGGCGGGGCGCGGACCGGCTTCGCCGGGCCGTGCGGCGCCGGCGGCGGGCCGCCTCAGCCGCCCTGGCCGTCGTGGCGGCGGCCCTGGCCGTGGGCGGGACGGATGCGCAGGCCTCGCGGGGCGCCGCACCGCCCGCGGTGCGGGCCTCACCGGATGCGGCCCCATCCGCGGCGGTGCGGATGGTCTCGGCCCCGGTGCGCATCGCGGACGCGGCGACGGTGCGGCTGCTGCGGCCCGGGGACCGTGTCGACGTGGTCGCGGCGGAGCGCGCCGGACCCCCGAGGGTGGTGGCGGAGGGCGCCCGCGTCGCCGAAGTACCCGCCCATGAGGAGGGCGTGGGGGACGGTGGGGCGCTGGTGGTGCTGTCCGTGTCCCGGGACACCGCGCGGGCTCTCGTGGGGGCGGGCGCCGTGACGCGACTGGCGGTGACGTTGTGCTGATTCGCACAGACGGCCAGTCAAGTCACCGCGAGACGAGGGCCGATTGGACACGCCGTGCCTGGACTGCCGTAGCTTTCGGAACCGTTGGCTCCGTGTTCGGCACATGTGAAGAAAGGCTCAGTGGTGAGCGAGAAGAAGAAGGAGAGCGTACTGGCGGGCTTCAAGGCCTTCCTGATGCGCGGCAACGTGGTCGACCTGGCGGTGGCCGTCGTCATCGGCGCCGCGTTCACGAACATCGTGAACTCGGTGGTCAAGGGCATCATCAGCCCAGTGGTGGGGGCCATCGGCACGCAGAGTCTGGACGGCTACAAGTCCTGCATCAAGAACCCTTGCGGTATCGGCCCGAACGGCCAGCCGACGGGTGTCGAGATCCTCTGGGGCTCGGTGCTGAACGCCACGCTGACCTTCGTGATCACCGCCGCCGTCGTGTACTTCCTCATGGTGCTGCCGATGGCGAAGTACCTCGCCAAGCAGGAGGCGCGGCGCAAGGCGAAGGAAGGCGTCCAGGAGACCATGGAGATCACCGAGCTGGAGGTCCTCAAGGAGATCCGGGACGCGGTGGTCGCGCAGCGCACCAACGGCGGCGGCTCCGGCCCCGGGGGTTCGCGCGACGCGTTCTGACCGCTGCGGCCGCCTCGGCCGGTCAGATGTGGTGCGGGGGCTTCTCGTCGAGGAAGCGGGCCAGGTCGGCCGCGCTTCCGCCGGCGGGCGGCCGCTCGCCCCAGCCTCGGTCGGTGTCGTCCGAGGACTGCTGGTCCAGCGGGTCGTCGAAGACCAGCCGAGGCTTGGGCCGGGGCTTCTCGGGCCCGGGGACGGGGCGCGAGGGCTGCGGCTCGGAGGAGTGGGTGCTGCTCATGCCTCCAGGGTACGGCCGCCCCGGTCTGCGGCCCCGCTCAGCCGGGAGCCTCCTCGGCCCACTCGAGGGCGTGGAACCACCGGCCCGCCGCCTTGCAGGCGGCATGGAAGCCGATGACCATCCTGCGTGCGTGGGTGACGGCCGGGGCCGCGAACACCGCGGGGGCGGTCCGCCCGGGGCACAGCGGGCGTGCGGGCAGCGCGTCCGGCCTGGCGAAGGCCCGCCCCTCTGGTCTCCTGGCCGGTATGGCCCTCTCCCCCATGACCGCCCGCAGCCGCGACGAGGAACACCGCGCGGCCACCCCGCTGGAGCTCTTCTTCGACCTCTGCTTCGTCGTCGCCATCGCGCAGGCCGGCGCCCGGCTGGTGCACGCGCTCGCGGAGGGCCACCCCGGCAGCGGAGTGATCGGCTACTTCTTCGTCTTCTTCGGGGTGTGGTGGGCCTGGATGAACTTCACCTGGTTCGCCTCCGCTTACGACTGCGACGACGTGCCGTACCGGATCGCGACCCTGGTGCAGATCGCCGGCGTGCTCGTCTACGCGGCGGGGGTGAGCCTGGCCTTCGACGCGAACGACTGGACCGTCGCCGTCATCGGCTACATCATCATGCGCGTCGCACTGACGGCGCAGTGGCTGCGGGCCGCCGCCGGGGAGCGGGGCGCGGCCAGGGCGGCGGCCCTGAAGTACGCGGCCGGTCTGGTGATCTGCCAGGCCGGCTGGGTGGGGCTGCTGTTCGCCCCGGACGGGGCGAAGCGCTGGCTGTTCCTGGTCCTGGTCGCCGCCGAGCTGATGGTCCCGGTGATCGCCGAGCGCGGGCACGAGACACCCTGGCACGCCCACCACATCGTGGAGCGCTACGGCCTGTTCACCATCATCGTGCTGGGCGAGACGATCGCCGCGAGCACGGTCGCGGTCAAGTCGGCGCTCGACGAGCACGAGGCGCTGGACGTGCTGCTGCCCATCGCGGGGGGCGGACTGCTGATCGTGTTCGCCGCGTGGTGGATCTACTTCGCCGTCCCGATGCACGAACACCTGACGTCCAACCGGGAGGCCATCCCCTGGGGGTACGGCCACCTGCTGATCTTCGCCTCCGGTGCGGCGATCGGCGCGGGCATCGAGGTCGCGGTCGAACACGCCGTCGGCGAGGCGCACATCTCGCAGACCGCCGCGAACACCGCCGTCACCGTTCCCACCGCCCTCTTCCTGTTCATGGTGTGGCTGTTGCACTCCCGCCACTTCAAGCGCGGTCTCGCCCAGCAGCTGGTCCTGCCGGTCTCCGCCGTCGCCGTCCTCGTCTGCACCTGGACGGGCGCGTACGCGGTCCTCTGGGCGGGCCTGATCTCGACGGCGACGGTCGCCGTCGGGGTGACCCTGGCGGCGCGTTCCACCAGCCGCGCCGGAGTGTGAGGCTCTTTCAGCCCCTCGGCGGCCGAGGGGCGGGGGGCCGGGGGCGGCGCCCCCGGCAAAGGCGCCGCACCGGACCGTCACCCCCGCGCCCCCGCCGCCGTTTCCAGGCCATGACGCTCCCCGCACAACGCCCCGGCGAAGACCCCGGCAGGGAACTGGCCGAGCCGGGCTTCTGGCTGCAGCCCCCCGCCCACCGCCTCGCCGCCTTCGCCCGCCTCCGCGCGGCCGGCGGCCCCGTCTTCGTCCCCGAAGGGACCGGCCACTGGGCGCTGGTCCGGCACGCGCACGTCCAGGAGGCCAGTCGGCTCCCCAAAGTCTTCGCCAGCGCCCCCGGTGTGACCACGCCCGAGCCGGCCCGCTGGGTCCGCGCGCTGTTCGGGGACTCGATGGTCAATCTGGACGGCCCCGACCACGCGCGGCTCCGCAAGATCGTGCAGCGAGCCTTCACACCCCGCCTGCTGGCGGCCGCGGAGGCAGACATCCACGCCGTGGCGGCCAGCATCGTGGACGACGTACTGGCCGGACAGCCCGACGAGTTCGTCTCGGCCGTGGCGTCCCGGCTCCCGCTGGAGGTCATCTGCAACATGATGGGCATCCCGGAGCGCTACCGCGCCGAGATCGCCGACCGGGTCAATCACGCCTCCGAGAACATCGGCGTGGAGCGCGGCCTGGCCTCCCGGCTGCGGATGCCCGGCCGCGGGCTGCGTGCACTGGCCCGTATGCAGCGGATGGTGGCGGGCATCGGGCGGGAGCGGCGCAAGAACCCCACCGACGACCTGATCTCGGCACTGGTCTGCGCGAACGTCGACGGCCAGGCCCTCGGGGCCCGCCAGCTCGGTGCGTTCTTCTCCCTCTTGATGGTCGCCGGGGTGGAGACCACCCGCAACGCGATCACCCATGGGCTGACCCTGCTGACCGACCACCCCGACCAGCGGGACCTGCTGCTCTCGGACTTCGAGAAGTACGCCGACGGCGCGGTGGACGAGATGATCCGCCACTCGACGCCGATCATCCAGTTCCGCCGGACGGTGGCCGCCGAGCACACCATGGGCGGGCACGTCTTCCGCCCGGGCGACAAGGTGGTCCTGTACTACGCCTCCGCCAACCGCGACGAGGCGGTCTTCCCCGACCCCGACGCCTTCGTCATCACCCGCTCGCCCAATCCCCACGTGGGGTTCGGCGGCGGGGGGCCGCACTTCTGCCTGGGCGCGCACCTGGCCCGGGTGGAGATGAAGGCGCTCTTCCGCGAGCTGCTCACCCGGCCGGCAGGGCTGCGCGCGGTGGGCCTGCCGGACCTGGCGGGCTCGAACTTCGACAACCGGGTCCGCTCGCTGAAGTTCGCCTTCGAACGGCCCGGACAGCAGCCCTGACGGCATCCCGGGAGTGGCCGCCGCAGCGGGGGCCGGCAGCGGCCTGCGGAGAGGCGGGGGAAAGGCCGGGGCCGGCCACCGGGCAGGCTGGGGGCCCGGCGGCCGGAGCGGGGGGTGGCGGCTAATGCTGCAGGCGCCGCACGGCCAGGACGCAGTGGGCGCTGCCCGTCAGCACCGACTCGTCGCCCGCGAACGCCTGCAGGGTCGTCGCGTCGACCGGCTGCCCCGGGACGGCCTCGGGCCAGGCGCGCGTGGCGAAGAGGAAGTACGCCTGGCCGCTCTCGTTGGCCGCGGCGACCCACTCGTCGGGGGCGGTGCACTGCGCGTTCATCCCCGGCAGGGTGAGCGCGATCTGGTTGCCCTCCAGCAGGATCTGGACCGGGAACGTGGCCGGGTTGCGGGTGCCGTCCATGACGACGTCGCCGATGGGCAGGCCGATCTCCTCCAACAGCCCACGGGCCGCTGCCTCGCCCGCCTCCCGGCCCTTCGGGCCGTCACCGAGGGTGTAGGCGAGGAGGTACGGGATGTCGTGCGCCTCGGAGGGGTCGCCGATCCAGGCGAGCACCGAAAGGGTGCCGAGCTGGGACCGGTCGATTTCGGCTTGAGTAGAAGTCATGCGCGCACCCTAGTGGTCTGCCCGCCGACCCTTTCCCGGCCTTTCACTCGGGCGGGCTAGACGGCCCAGAATCCCTCTCCGGAATTCGCCTGAACGTTCGCATCCTGGTACTGGAGACGCACAATGCGCGCGTTTTCCGGAATTTCGAACACCACCCATCCATCGGCCCGCTCACCGACCTCGAGGGAATCGAAGACGATCGGTTTGCCGGTGGTCAGTTCGCCGGTGGGCACCACCGGGTGGCGCCGCCCCGAGCTGTCGTGCGCCCACATGCGCCCGAGCGCCCCGTACGAGGCCCCGCCCACGTTGACGAAGGACATCGAGGCGGCCACCCAGCGCTTGCCGGCGGGCGGGGCGAAGTTCTTCTCGACACTGATCGCGGGGTCCACGTAGGCGCCGAGCTCGACCTGCAGGTGCTGCCCGACCTGTGTGCCGTCCACCCGTAGGGGGTCACCCACAGGGGCACCCTTCGCGGCGGTCCGCACGGGGGCGCCCTCCGCGCCCGGCACCCCGTCGTCCGCTGGGACGGCGGGCGCCGCAGCCGGGGCGAGCGCGGCTCCCTCGGGGGCGCTCTGACAGGCCGTGGCACCGAACAGGAGGAGCGGGAGCAGGGCCGTGGCGAGGACGGGGACAAAACCGGGAACGAGGCGGGGAACGAGACCGGGGGCGGCGGACTTGCGCATGCGGGATCCCTTCGGGGATGTATTTCGGCCAGTCTCACGCGCCCGAGCGGGCAATTGCACACACCGACACGAGTGCACGGAGTGCACATGTGCGCCCGCCTGCCAGCACAATGCGTTCCGGCGGAATCCCGCCGCCCACGACAACCGGAGGAACGATGGGTATTCACGGCCCCCGCATGGCCCTGGCAGCACTCTCGGCATTGGCCGCCACGGCGGTATGCACCGCGCCCGCCGAGGCCACTGTCTACGAACAGGGAATTTCCGTACAGCCGTACGGTCATATTTCCGAGGACGGCAGGATCACCCTTTCCGGTAGCTACCACTGCGAGCAGGCGTCATCCCACGGGGCGAAGCTGCAGATCGCGGCGGCCGTCCTCCAGGACGGCACCCGGCTCGGCTTCGGCGGCGGCGAGGCGGACTGCGACGGCGAGGAGCACGCGTGGCAGGCCACCGGCACGCTGAAGTTCACCCCGGGGGTCCACCCGGGCCCGGCACTGGCCGAGGTCCAGCTCAACGAGATCCACTTCTCCGGGCTGATGCCGCGCTCCGTCGACACCGTCGCGGAGGACCGCCAGGAGATCGAGCTGATCGACCACCGCTAGGGGCGTGCCCGGGGGCGTGTGCGGCCCGGGGGCGTGACCGGCCCGGGGGCGTGTCCGGCCCGGGGGGCGTGTCCGGCCCGGGGGGCCGCTACCGGCACTCGGGGGAGACGTCCGTCATCGACATGAAGGCCACCGACTGGCATCCCGGGACCGCATGCGGCCGCCCCGTCGTCCAGTCCACGACGGTCGGCACCCCGGCCGCCACCAGCAGGGCCAGGATGCCCGTCACGGCGGCCTTGCTCAGCCCGCGCACAACACGATCCGTTCCATGGTCCGCATCATCACCCCGCCCCCGGCGCCCCACAACCCGGGGTGACCATCCGGTCACCCCGCGCTTCGGGGGCTGTCGACGTCGAACTCGCACCACACCGCCTTGCCGTCGCCGCGGGACTCCACGCCCCAGTGCGTGGCCAGCGCGTCCACCAGCAGCAGCCCGCGCCCGGTGGTGGCCGCCTCGCCCGGGGTGCGCCGGCGCGGCCACACGCTCGACCGGTCCTTGACCCACAGCCGGATCCGCCGGACCGGTTCCGGCAGCACCTCCATGGTCAGCACCGCCCCGCCGTCGGTGTGCAGCAGGGCGTTGACCAGCAGTTCCCCGGCCGCCAGCTCCACGTCGTCGGCGAGTTGCGGCATGCCCCAGTCGCGCAGGGCCTGGCGCAGGGCGTAGCGGGCCTCCGAGAGGCCTTCCGGGTCGGCCTGGTGGACGTACTGGTGGATGCGCGGCGCCCGGTGGGTGCCCGGGTCGGGGGCCCTGCGCAGCACCAGCAGCGCCACGTCGTCCCCGGAGCCCCAGCGCTCCCAGAGCCGGTCCAAGAGGTGGTCGGCGAGCGCACCGGCACCCTGGGGTCCGGTGCGCACCGCGTGGGCCAGGGCCTCCATGCCCTGGGTGATGGTCGTGCCCGGTTCCTCCACGAGGCCGTCCGTGCACAGCACCAGCGTCTCCCCGGGGACCAGGTCGAGCCGGGTCTCGGGGAACTCCTCCCGCTCGAAGAGCGAGGCCAGCCCGAGCGGCAGGCCGCCGCGCACGTTGGGCCAGCCCGTACGCCCGTCCGTGTGCCGGATCAGGGGGCCGAGGTGGCCCGCGCGGACCGCCCGTACGCCTCCCGTCTCCAGGTCCACCTGCGCATACATGCAGGTGGCGAAGCGCTCGGTGTCCAGTTCGGCGAGGAAGCGCGAGGCCCGGGCCAGCACGGTGGACGGCGAATGGCCCTCCCCCGCGTACGCCCGCAGCGCGATCCGCAGCTGGCCCATGATGGCCGCCGCGTGCGTGTCGTGGCCCTGGACGTCGCCCACGACGACGCCGACGCGGTCACGGGGCAGCGCGATCACGTCGTACCAGTCCCCGCCGACCTCCCGCCCGCTCCAGGCGGCGTGGTAGCGGACCGCGATCTCCCCGCCCGTGATGTCCGGGATCCGGCGCGGAAGCATGGCGGCCTGCAGGCCCGTCGCGAACTCGCGCTCCTGGTCGAAGAGGAGCGCCCGCTGCAGGGACTGGGCCACGATGCCGGCCAGGCCCAGGCACAGGTTGCGCTCCTCCGGGCTGAACTCGCTGCGCCGCCGGTAGAAGAGGACCAGTCCGCCGATGGCCTTGGCCTGCGCGATCAGCGGCAGGTACGCGGCCGCGCTGAACTGGATCCGGTTCAGATAGTCCGCGAGGAGCGGGAACTCGCCGCCGAGCTCGCTGAGCGAGGTGACGAAACGTGCCTGCCGCGTGAGCACCGCGTGCGACAGCGGCAGCGAACCGTCCAGCCGGGTGAACCGGCGCTCGCTGAGGATCTCCAGCGACTCCCCGCTCAGTGCGATGATCTTCATCGTGCCGCCCTCGACCAGCCCGAGGGCCAGTCCGTCGGCACCGAGCCGCTCCAGTGCGCCCGCCCCGGTCAGTGCGGCCGTGACGTCGTCGACCGTCACCGCCCGCGACAGGACGTCCGTGGTCCGCTGCACGATGGTCGTCTGCTGGGCGCGCGCCGCCTCCAGCTTGCGCAGCAGCGTGGCGTGGGCCAGCTCCGCCGTCGCGTCCCGCACGATGCCCACGATGTGCTGCGACCGTCCCCCGCCGTCCCGGAGCACCCGGCCCGAGGTGTGCGTCCACTGGTCGCGCCCGTCGCGCCGGTGCACCATGAAGTACGCGCCGTACGTGTCCTCGCCGCTCTCCAGGACCCCGGTGATGGTTCCGCGCAGCCGGCCGGCATCCTCGGGCGGGATGCGCAGCGCGACACCCTCCGGGGTGCCGTCGAACTCGTCGGGCGCCAGGTCGAAGACCTCCATCGCGGCCTCGTCCAGCAGCACGGTGCCCGTGCCCAGGTCCCACTCGAAGCTGCCCATCCCGTTCAGTGCGAGCCGCTCCCCGGGCGCGGTCACCGGGGACCGCCGGCCCGGCCGGGCTCCGTCGCGCTCCGCCGCTGCCACGTCCCACACCCCCTAACGGCCCGGCCAGTACGGCTGGGAGATCAACCGCTCCCACTCCTCGTCAGGATGCCCCGGCAGGGTGCGCCCGGCCTCCCGCCAGCGCTTGACGACGGAGAGGTAGATCGTGGGCTGGTCGGCGGGGGACGCCGTCGCGTACGGGCCCGTGTACGGGGCGTGTTCGTACCCGGCGGTCCTGGTCGTGGGGGACGTCGTGGGGGACTGTTCCGCACGGCTGGCGGGAATGCGTACCCAGCCGCGGCCGCCCTGTGCTCGCTCCGCGCTCATCACGGACCCCTTCTCACCGCGGATCTCACCGCAGACACGTCTTCGGATGCCCCGGGGCCTCCCCCTGACAGCATCCGGGGGAAGCAGCCCGGTCGAGCCGGGCAGTGCCGGGGGAGCCCGACAGCGGCCCCCGGGCACCGAGGCGCTTGCGGACTCCTTTCACCAGTCTCCCCGCCGTGAACCCCGCACCGTGCACGAATCGCATGGAAGGTCCGAATGAGGGAGCCGCCAGCAGCCCCGCGAAGAACAGTCCGGGCCACGAGGACTCGAACCCGGGGCTCAGCTCCGGCGACCCGCCGTCCCCCACCGTCGCCAGCGCGGCCCGCAGCCCCGCGTCGAGCAGCTCCAGCCGGGCCAGGTCCGGGGCGAAGCCGGTGGCGGCGATGACGTGCGCGACGTCCAGCACCACCGACTCGCCCGCCCGGTTGGTCAGCCCGAGGCGGGTCCGCTCGCCCGCCGCGGCCGCCCGGTGCAGCCGGTGCCCGAGCAGGACGGGGACGCGCCGCTCGAAACGGTCCCGCAGCCACCAGGCGCCGGCCGGTCCCAGTGCGGTCGCCGCGATCCGCTCGCGGGTGTGCGCGGGCAGCCGGCGCACCGCCCACGGCAGCTCCGACCACGCCCAGGTGCGCCAGCCCGTGCCGAGGCCGCTGTGGGGATGGCGCAGTGAGTGCAGCGGGGGCCGGCCCAGGGGCTGCGGGACGGTGTTCCAGTTCAGCCGGGAGCGCCGGGCCACCAGGCACGGCCGGGCGCCCTGTTCCGCCAGCAGGGCGGCGGTCTCCAGGGCCGCCTGCCCGGCCCCCAGCACGGCGACCTCGTGCCCGGAGAAGCGGCTCAGGTCCCGGTGGCCGGTGCTGTGCGAGGAGTGGCCGGGCGGCAGGTCCCGCAGTGCCTCCGGCCGGCGGACGAACGGCATCACGCCGACCGCGAGGGCGACCGTACGGGCGGTCAGGGGCGGCCCTTCGGCGGTGCGGATGCGGAAGCCGTCGCCCTGCGGGGTCACTTCCGTGACGGTCACCTCCTCCACTGCGGGTGCGGCCTGGCGGGCGAACCACATCCCGTACCCGCTGAACGTGCCGATCGGCAGCGGAGTGCCGTGTTCCGCGACCAGGCCGCGGGCGGCGCAGTACTCGGCCAGGGTGTGCCGACCGTCGGGCGCGGACAGGTTGGAGGACCAGGGCTCCGACTTCAGGTACATGCCGTGGGGCATGTGGTCGCGCCACGAGGCCATGGGCCGCCCCAACAGCCGTACGCCGAGCCCAGCGGCCGCGGCGTGGGCGGCGATGGACAGCCCGTACGGGCCCGCGCCGATCACCACCAGGTCGTCGGTCCGCGTCACGGCCCCTCCTCCAGATCGATGGTCACCGGCCCGGCCCGGTCCGCCGCGCCGGTCGTGGTCAACGGGTCACCAGCTCGTCCGGCTCGGCCGAGGCCTCCGGCGGGACGGGCCGGGAGGCCGGCCCCGCGGAGGCGGCGGGCGGCGGGTCCAGGCCTCGCTGCCGGGGCGCGCAGGCGACCGCGCGCGCCGTGCGGCGCCCCTGTGCCGGGACCCCGCGCAGGGCCTTTACGCCCTTCCCCGCGCCGCGCCCCAGAAAGGCGCCGAGCATCGCCAGGAACGGCAGCAGGTCGTCGGCGGCGAACCATGCCATCTCGACCCGCCCCCGCTCGGCGGCCCGTTGCGTGACCCCACCCATGACCCGATCCGGGGCTCCTCCCCGGTCCGCGACCGGTCCGGCCCGCCCGATCGGTCCGGCGGCTCCGGCGGCTCCGGCGGGAGCGACGGGAGCGGCCGGCTGTCCCGGCCCGGCCGCCCCGGACCGGTCCGTGAGGCCCTGCGCCGCGCGGCGCCGCGGCAGCGACGCGCCGCGGACCGCCGCGAGCAGCGCGTAGTTCTCGGCGACGAACACCCGGCCCGGCCCGCCTACGGGCGGCGGTACCCGTTGACCCGTCAGATCCAGGTACATCGCCTGGACGACGTCCAGCCCGGAGGCGTCCGCGAACAGCCGGAACTGCGCCCCCGGGCGGGGGTTGAAGTCCACCAGCCGGAAGCAGCCGCGCTCGTCCCTGCGGAAGTCCAGGTCCAGGATCCCCTGGTAGCCGAGCCGTTCGGCGAGCCGCAGACCCGCCTCCTCCACCGTCGGGTCCGGCAGCCAGCGACCCACCGCCGTCAGCCCCGTCCGCACCGGCCAGGACAGCTCCTTGCGGCCCGATCCCACGAGCAGCGGAAGCCCGCCCCGCGTGAAGGCGCCGTGGAAGAACCAGTCGGTGTCCGGCCCGGCGGGCAGGAACCGCTGGAGCAGCAGCCGGCTCCCGGCCTCCGCCGAGCGCTCGTGCAGCCGGCGCGCCTCGGCCGCGGTGTGCACCAAGGTGGTGCTGCGCAGCCCATCCGCCCCGGAGGGCAGCAGCCAGGGCCGGCTCCACTTGGCGACCAGTGGCAGGCCGAGCCGCCAGGCCGCATCCGCCGCCTCGGCCCCGCTCGCCGGGATCACCGTCTCCGGGTGCGGGACGTCCCACCGCGAACAGAGCCCCGACAGCTCCGCCTTGTCGGCCACGCGGGCGGGCAGGTTGTCGGGCTGATGGGGAATCCGGAAACGCTCGCGGAGCATCGGCGCGACGCGGGACACCGCGATGGCGCTCAGGTCGTCCATGGCGACGAGCACGGCCGGGCGGCCGATCCGCTCCGACACACCGGTCAGGCACTCCAGCAACGCCTCGGGCACCTCGGGGTCCAGCCCGCCGGCCGGTCCGGGGTGCACGGCACGCAGATAGCGCGAACGCCCCATGGGACCTCCCCCGGCCTCGACGACGGCATGGACCTCCACGCCCTTGCGGCCAAGCGATCTGACGGCGCCGAGCGTTCCGTGGTGGAACGGATTGCGGTCGAGTCTGAGCACAACGGCGGGCACCTGGTTGGCGAACGCGTGCATGGCATCCGTGTCTTTCACCTAGTCGGACCAAGCGGGGGTGATGTGCGCCTGCTAATGGCCTATACAGAGCCCACCGGACAGGCCATTCGTCAGATTTGATGCCTAACGTCTTTGGAAAGCACACCGGTTCAGGAAAGCTCGGGAGACGCCATGCCCACACCACGCCGCCGACTGGTGACCACCTGCATCGGTACGGTCACGGCCGGACTGCTGGCCACCGGAGCCGCACTCGCGACGCCCGAGGAGGACCGGACCCAGGGCTCCGACATCGCCATGGGCGCCTACCTCGACTACGGCCCGCCCGGGGTGGCGCGGATCCCGTACCTGTCGCGCTGGCTGGGCGGCAAGGAGATCCGGGTCGGCCACACCTACCTGCCGGGTGACTCGTGGGAGGGCATCGAGGGCAGGGTCTCCTTCCTTGAGGACTGGGCCGCGTGGCGCCAGGCGGCGGACGACCGGATGTTCGTCCTCAACGTGCCCATGCAGGAACGGAACGAAGGCCGCGTGTCCGACCGCCAGGTGGCCCGGCTGATCAGGGCGGGGGCGCAGGGCCGCTTCGACCGGCACTTCGAGCGGCTCGCCGAGCGGCTGGTGTCGCTGGGCGTCCCGGACACGGTGATCGTGCTCGGCTGGGAGATGAACGGCGTCACCTACACGCACCGCTGCGCGCCGGACCCGGAGAACTGGAAGGCGTACTGGAGGCGCGTCGTCACCGCGATGCGCGGGGTTCCCGGCCAGAAGTTCAAGTTCGACTTCGCCCCGAACCGCGGTACGGACGCGATCGGCTGGACGCACTGCTACCCCGGCGACGACGTGGTCGACATCATCGGAATGGACTCGTACGACCAAGGCCCCGGCCGGACCTTCGACGACCAGATCACCCAGCCGTACGGGCTCCAGCGGCACGTCGACTTCGCGAAGGCACACGGCAAGGAGATCTCGTACCCGGAGTGGGGGCTGTTCCGGCGCGGGGACAACCCGGAGTACGTGCGGCGCATGCTGAAGTGGATCGAGCAGCACAAGCCGCTCTACCACACCATCACCGACTACTGCCCCCACGGCGTGTGGCAGTGCAAGCAGAACCCGGCGTCCTCGAAGGCGTTCCGCGCCGCCCTGCGGCCCGAGCAGCCCGGGCCGGTGACCCCGACCCCGGTCGTCCCCACGCCGGTGGTCCCCACGCCGGTGGTCCCGACCCCGGTCGTGCCCACACCGGTGGTGCCCACGCCGGTGGTGCCCACGCCCGCGATCCCGACCCCGCAGGTCCCGACCCCGCAGGTCCCGACCCCGCAGGTCCCGACGCCCGCGATCCCCGAGCCCTCGCCCGTGGACCCGAGCCCGGAGGTCCCGGCGCCGGTCACCCCCAGCCCGCTCGTCCCGACGCCCGCGGTCCCCGTGCCCTCGCCGGCGGTCCCGACACCCGACGTCACCGTCCCCTCGCCGTCGCCCGTCGTACCGTCGCCCGCGGTGCCCTCGCCCGTGGTGCCGTCGCCCGCCACCCCGAGCCCGCTCCCGCCGACGCCCCTGCCGGAGCCGGAGCCGGAGGAGCCGCCCGTCAACGGCACGCAGTGGTGCGTGCCGATCAACTTCGGCGACTGGCTCTCCGAGCTGGTCGGCAGGCAGTCGGTCTGCATCGAGCTCGACTGGGGCAGGGACTCGTACTTCTGGCCCTTCTAGGCGGGTCATCGCACGCGCAGTTCGTTGAGCCGCGCCCGCCAGTCCCTGGCGGCCGGCAGCGCCTCCCGCAACGCGTCCACCGCCCGCTCGCGCCCCGTCACCTGCGACTCGTGCAGCCGCATCAGGGGCACGAGCGCGGTGGTGGCCAGCAGGAACCGCTGGTTGACGACGGTCTCGGGCCGCCAGTGGTTCTTGTACGGCTCGTTGCCGCGCAGGAAGCTCACCACCGGCCGGCCCTCGGCGAGCGCCCGCCCGGCCTCGTAGCGCAGCAGCAGCGTCGCCACGTCCACCTTGCGCGTCCGCAGGTCCGGGTCGGCCCCGTACAGGTAGCCGCCGCTGAGTCCGGCCGACAGCAGCGTGACGTTGGCCGCCACCACCTTCCCGTCCAGCCGGAACTCCGTCAGCCGGCCCTCCCCCGCCCGCACCATCCGCCGGGTGGCCCGGGTCAGGTGCTCGGCGAAGCGGGGCCTCAGGTGCTCGGGGGTGACCCCGCGGCCGCGCCACTGCTTCTCGTGCAGCCGCAGCAGCGTCCGTACGGCACGAGGCACTTCCTGCTCGGTGACCTCGTACTCCTCGATCCCGGCGGCGTCGGTCTTGCGCAGCTTGGCCCGCACCCGCTGGGCTCCGGAGGCCGGCATCCGCTTGACCAGCTCGTCGAACGGCAGCGTGGGCAGCTCCATGCAGGTGGAGTCGGTGAGCTTGCTGCCGACGCCGGGCCACTGCCGGTACAGCTCCTCGGCGGTGGCCCCGGGACGTACCTCCCGCAGGTCGACGACCGCACCGCGGGCGGCCCGGTGCAGCCCGCGGGCGAGCGCCGGCACGACCTGGTCGGCGTGCTCCGCGGCCACGAGTACGTCGAAGTAGTCGGTGATGGGGCCGCCGAGCGGAACCAGCAGCGGCATCGGCCGGTGGACGAGCATCAGCGCCGCCACGCCGACCAGCTCCTCGCCGCGCCGCACGAGGACGATCCGGAGCCGGCCGTCCTTCCCGTACGACAGCCACCAGGAGTGCAGCCAGGCGTGGCTCTGGAAGGGGGTGGCGGTGGGACAGCTGCGGAAGAGCCGGTTCCACGGCTCCTCCAGCGCGGCGAACTGCCGGGGGTCGCGGCACAGCGTCACCGACAGGGCCCCGGCGGAGCCCGCGCTCATCGCACGGACTCCTTCTCCTTGGCCGAGGCCGGCTCACCCTGGGCCGGGAGCGAGGCGTACTCCTCGACCGGGGGCTCGACGGTGGACTCCGCCGCGGATTCCACCGTGGAAGCGGCCGAGGACGCGACCGGCCGCTCCCCGGGTCGCCGCGCCCGGCCCGGCCGGGCGAGCAGCCACAGGCCGCCCAGCAGCCCGCCGGCGCACGTGCCCACGGCTGCGCTGATGGCGGCGGACGGGGAGGCGGGATCGGAGGGGGCCACGGCCTGGCTGAAGAGGAGCAGCTGGACACCGGTGTTCTTGGCGGCCTGATTGCTGCTCAGCGACAGGGCGTCGGCGACCGCGTTGGCGATGTCGGCGGCCTCGGCCGGACTCTTCGACGTACCCGTGATGGCGATCATCGGGGACTCGGGGGAGGTCTCGGCGCGTACCTGGGTCCGCAGCTGCCGGGCGTTGATGCCCGCGCGGGGCTGGGCATAGGCGAGGGTGGAGTTGCTGGTGGCGATCCGAGCGTACGCCTGCGCGAAGCCGAGGGCGGTGGCCGGCTCGGTGGTGTCGTCGGGCACGGCGACGATGTAGCTGGTGGCGGCGTACTCGGGGGCCTTGAGCACGCCGTACGCCCCGCCCGCTGCCAGCCCCAGCAGGGCGCAGGCGGGCAGGGGCCACCACACGGGAGGCCGCGTGAGCCGCCGCCGCGACCTCCTCCCGGAACGGTGGTCGGGCTTCTTCGCGGAGTTCTTCGCGGACTTCTTCTCCCCGGCGGTCTCGGTGTCGGTGTCGGTGTCGGTGTCGGTGTCGGCCATGGTCGTACTCGCTTCCTGAGTGAAGTGCGGGTTCCTTCGAGCGGGGGGATACGGATCAGCGGGCGCCGGCGCCACCCGGCGCGGCGCCCCGCTCTGTCAGTCCGGCCGACGCCTGAGGCGCAGGGGCCCGATCTTTCAGCCTCGCCGGCGTTTGAGGCGCGGGGTCCGGGGCGGAGCCCCGCTCCTTCAGCCCCGCCGGCGATTGAGGCGCGGGGACGGGGGCGGAGCCCCTGCGGGCCGGCGGGTCGGAGCCCCGGACCACCCCGGCAGAGCCCGGCGCAGCCGAAAGTGCGAGGTCGTACACGTCCAGCAGCCGGCGCGCGCTGTGGGCGATGTCGTAGCGGCGGACCACGGGCGGCGGCGGCAGCCGCCGTACGCCCGCCTCCATGTGGCCGCGCAGCGCCGCGACCAGTTCCTCCGTGCCGGTGCCGATGCGGCGGGCCCCGGGAGCCTGGGCGGCGGGCAGGTCGTCGATGGCCGGGCAGGTCACGTGCAGGACGGGGAGTCCGGCGGCCAGGGCCTCGACGACCGCGAGCCCGAACGCCTCCTCCCGCGACGGGGAGACGAAGACGTCCATGGCGGCCAGCAGCGCCGGGATCCCGGGCGTGCGGCCGTCCGCGCTGTCGCCCAGCGGGTCCCGCTCCCCCAGCAGGTGGATCCGGCTCTGCGCGCCGAGTTCGGCGGCCAGCCGGCGCAGCCTCGCCCGCTCCGGCCCGTCCCCGGCCAGCAGCAGGTGCGCCCCCGGCAGCGCGGCCACGGCCCGCACCAGGACGTCGAAGCGCTTGCCCGGGACCAGCCGCCCGACCCCGCCGACCACGAACGCCCGCTCGGGCAGCCCGGTCCGGGCCCGGGTGGCCCGCCGCACACCCTCCTCGAAGCGGAAGCGGACGGCCTCGATCCCGTTCGGTACGACGTGCACCCGCGCGGCCGGCACCCCCCACCCCTCCAGCCGGGCTGCCACCGTGTCCGACACGGCCACCGTCGCCGCGCCCAGGCGTTCGCTGGCCAGGTACAGCGCCCGCACCCCGCCCGACAGCGGCCGGCCCTCGATCTCGCCGTCACCGAGAGAGTGTTCGGTGGCCACGGTCGTCCCGGTGCCCGCGAGCCGGGCCGCGATGCGCCCGTACACGCAGGCGCGGTACAGGTGCGTGTGCACGAGGTCGTACTGGCCGCGCCGGATGAACTTCACCAGCCGCGGCAGCGCCCCGAGGTCCCGGTTGCTCCGCATCCCCAGGTGCACGACCCGGATCCCGTCGGCGCGCAGGCCCTCGGCGACCGGCCCGGGGTTGGTCAGCGTCAGCACGTCGCACGGCATCGGCATGTGCCTCAGCAGCAGCCGCAGTTGCTGTTCGGCGCCGCCGACCCCGAGCCCCGTGATGATGTGCAGTGCCCTGACCGCCTCGATCGGCTTCACCGGTACACCGCCCGCCGCAGCTGCTGCGCCTGGTGGCGCATCTGCTTGATCCTCAGCCGGGCGCCGCCGTCCGCCTGGCTGACGTGCGTACGGGGCAGGGCGTGCGGGCCCGCGAGCCGTCCGGGGTCGATGGCGCAGGCGTAGCCGTACCCGGCGGCCCGCGTGGCGTCGACGACCCGGGCGTCGAGGTGCCCGTACGGGTAGCAGAACCCCTCGGGCAGGACCCCGGTCAGCTCGCGCAACAGGTCGCGGCTGCCCCGCAGCTCCTGATGGAGCACCTCGTCGGTGGCCGCGGTGAGGTCCTGGTGGAGCAGCCCGTGCGAGCCGACCTCCTGCCCGGCCTCGGCGACTTCGCGGATGCCCTCGGCGGTGAGCAGGGACTTGCGCGGACCGAGCGGGTCCCACACGTTGTCCACGCCGAGCCGCCCGGGCAGGACGAACAGGGTGGCGGTGAAGTCGTGGCGGCGCAGCAGCGGAAGCGCGTGGGTGAGGAAGTCGGTGTAGCCGTCGTCGAAGGTCAGCCCGACCAGACCGGCGCCACGCCCGGCCGCGCGGGCCCGGAGCAGTTCGCCGACCGACACCCCGCGCAGGCCGCGGGAGCGCAGCCACAGCAGCTGGGCGTCCAGGGCGAGCGGGGTGACGGTGATCCCGTACGGGTCCTCGGCGGGATCGGTGAACTCGGCGACCGAGTGGTACATCAGGACCCACGGCGAAGCGGTCCGGCGGGTGGGTGCCACCACGGCGGCGGGGGCCGTGTCGGTGTCAGCGGACATTGCGGAACCTCTGCGTGAACTGGGAGATCTGACCGGGCAGGGCGGTGACTTCGAGGGCGCGTATGGCCATGCCGGTGGCTCCGAACATGGCCGGGACCAGCAGGCAGCCGAGGGCGGCGCTGAGCATCGGGTCGGGGATCATGGGCCCGGCGATCCAGCCGGTGGCGCAGGCCGCGACGGCGGCCACGGCGAGCCGTCCGATGCTGACGGCGACCCGGCGGACCTGGATGGCGATGATCCGCGAGCCGAGGCCGGTGAGCAGCAGGGCGGCGGTGGTGGAGATGCCGGCGGCGTTGGCGGCGGCGATCCCGTAGGTGCCCCACCAGCCGACGGCGAGGGCTCCGGCCACGACGTTGACGAGCAGTCCGGCACCCATCGCGAACGCCGGGAACCAGATGGGCCGGGCGGTCGAGAAGAAGGGCCGGGACAGTGCCCCGACGAGGCAGTGGCCGAGGAGTCCGAGTCCGTAGACCCGCATGACGGAGGCGGTGGCGAGGGTGTCCTCGTGGGTGAAGGCGCCGCGTTCGAAGAGGACCTGGATAATCTGGGGCGCATAGCCGATGACGAGAGCGGTGCCCATCAGGACGGCGAGCGAGGCCAGCGCGAGGTCTCGCTCCACCCGCCGCCGGGCCTTGTCCCGCTCCCCGCCGGCCATGGCCTGGGCGACGACGGGGAAGGTGACGGTGCAGATCATCAGGGACAGCACCATCGGCATCTGCGCGACCTTCTGCGCGTAGTTGAGGTGGGAGATCGCCCCGGACGGGAGCGAAGCGGCGAGGAACCTCTCGACGAGCACCTGCGACTGCCGGAAGACGGCGAAGAAGATCACGGGGGCGATGACCCCGAAGGCGATGAGAGTGGGCCGGTCGCGGTCGCGCTGGCTGCGCGGGGCGGCCCTCTTCGCGCGGGGCAGGCCGAAACCCACGTTGCGGATGAAGGCGGGCAGTTGGACGAGGACCATCAGCAGTCCGCCGACGGCGACGCCCGCGGCGGCGGCCCGTACGCCCCACAGGGCGTGCAGGGCCACCATGGTGCCGATGATGCCGACGTTGTACGACACGTAGATCGCGGCGGGCGGTACGAAGGATCTGTGCGCCCGCAGCGCCGCGCTGAAGTAGCCGGCGATTCCGAAGGAGACCACCGTCAGCGCCGTGAGCCGGGTGCACTCGACGGCCAGTCGGGGGTCCGGCAGGCCGGGCGCGAGCACGGCGACCACGGCCGGAGCGGCCAGGACGAGCACGGAGGCGACGGCGGCCAGGATCACTGCGAGCCGCGGCAGGGTCGCCCCCACCAGCAGCCGTACGGGGTCCTGCGCCCGGGCCTCCTTACGCGTGAGGCCGGCCCTGCTGGCCGCCCGGCGGGCCAGTGCGTGGCTGAAGGCGGGCACCATCAGCAGGGCCATGGCGTCCTCGATGAGCAGCGTCGAGGCCATCTCGGGCACGGTCCAGGCGATCAGGAAGGCGTCGCTGTCGTGCCCGGCGCCGAAGAGGTGCGCGATGGTCTGGTCGCGGACCAGCCCGAACACCGCCCCGGCGGCGGTCAGCCCGGCGGTGACCGCGGCGGCCTTGGCCAGGAACCTCCCCAGCGGGGGGTTCCCGCCGGGGGTGGCGGGCTCGGAGAGCTCGGAGGGGCCGTCGTTCCGGCTCCCGCCGGGGGTGGCGGGTGCGGACGACTCGGCGGCGCGCCGGACCCGGCCGGGCCGGCCGCCGGCCGCGTGGCGCCCGCCGGGGGTCACGGGTACGGAAGGCTCACCCGCGCGCCGGAGCCGGCCGACCGCGGGCGCCGCCTGGGCTTCGGGCGCTTCGGCGGAGCCGCGCGCGGCTCGCGCCGCCACCTGCACACTGCCCCTCCCGGAGGCTCCGCCGGGATACCCGGCGGAGCCGAAGACGGCCGTGCGCGCACCCGCTTCACCACCCGGCATACCACCGGCCACGAAACCCGGATCGGACGGGACCGGCAAGCCGGGAACCCCGCCCGCCTCCGGACCTCCACCACGCCCGGCCACGGGCACACTCCGCCGATACCCACCCGAGCCGAACACCGCCTCCCGCACACCCGCTTCACTCTCCGGCCCGCCGCCGGCACACCCGGCCACCGGCACACTGCGCCGGTACCCACCGGAGCCGAACACCGCCTCCGGCGCACCCGCTTCACCGCCCGGCACACCACCGGCCACGAAGCTCGGATCGGACGGGACCGGTACGCCCCGGGTTGCGGAGGCCGCTGCCGAACGGGGCGCCGCAGGGCCGTTGCGTCCCGGCAGGTTCCCGGCGACGAACCCGCGGTCCGCGGGGGCCGCAGGACCCGCCGCGCCCGGAGCTCCGGTCGGATCCTGGCCGGTGTGGCGGCCGGCCACGGGCCCGTTCCGCGCGGAGCCGGCCCGGCCGGGGTCCGTCCACGACGGGCCGGGGTCCGCGGCACCCGGGACACGGGTGTGGCCCGCCCCGGCCGGGGAGCCGGAGGCGGGCCTCCAAGGCGTGGTGTCCGTCACGGGCGAGCCGCAACCCCGGGGGCCCTACCCCGTGAACCCGCGCCGGAGACGGCCCCGCATTCCACGGCCGCCTCACGCAGTGGACCCGCGTCCCCCCGGGAGGGAAGCGCCCACCAGGCCGCCAGGCCGATGATCACGCCGGTGAGCACCGTGGAGGGCCCGCCGATGTCCGCGTAGAGGAAGTCGGTCAGCTGCCATACGAGCAGCCCGATCGCGATCAGGCCGCAGTCCCGCATCCGCCCGGGAGAGCCGAGCCGCCGAAGCCCGGCGACCAGCAGCGCCGCCCAGCCGCCCGCCAGCGCGGTCAGCCCGATCAGGCCCTGCTCGCTCAGGATCAGCAGGTACATGTTGTGCGGGGAGAGCAGCGGCTGGCGAAGGTACGCCTGGCCCGCGCCCGCGGTGTCGCTGCCGGAGGAGAGCCCCAGGGAGGCGTGCCCGTCACGGTGGGCCGGGAAGCCCTTCAGCCCCACCCCCACGGCGGGCCGCTCGCGCCACATCGACTCGGCGGCGGCCCACATCGTGTAGCGGTCGGTCACCGACTGGTCGGGCGCAGTGGAGACCTGGGTGATGGAGGTCAGCCGCTCCGCGACCATCTCGGAGCCGACTCCGAGCCCGCCCACCAGGACCACTGCGGCGGCGGCCAGCGCGGCGAGCACGGTAAGAGCCCGCCGGATCCCGGCCAGCCCCATCACCAGCACCGCCGCGCCGAAGGTGGCGATCCATGCGCCCCGGCTGAACGACAACACCAGCGGCAGCACCAGCACGAGGGCGCAGCCCGCGGCGATCCGCCGCATCCGCTGCGGCAGCCCCGGGGCCAGTGCGGCGGCGGTCGCCACGACCAGCCCGTACGCCACGACCGTGGCCATGCCCATGACGTCGCCGGGGCCGAAGGTGCCCACGGCCCGGATCTCCTCGCCCTGGTAGGAGGCCCCGGTGTGGGTGGCGAACTGGACGACCCCCACCGCGCCCTGCACCAGCGCCAGGACCACGAAGCACCCTGCGGCGAGCCGGAACTCCGCGGCGTCGCGGACCAGCAGCACGACCGCGGCCGGGACCAGTACGAAGACCTGGAGGTAGCGCACGAAGCCCGGCAGGGCCGCGTACGGGTCACCGGCGGTCATCGTCGCGACCGCGAGGCCGACGGCGGGCGTCCCGAGCACGAGCACGCCGAGCGGGGTCAGCGCCCGGACCCGCCCGCGCAGCGCCTGCACCGCGCAGACGAACACCAGCAGCAGCGAGGCGGCGTCGGCCGGGCCGACCTTCCCGGAGGCGGTCGCGTCCCCCGCCGGGAGCGGGGCGAGGAGGAACAGCACGGTCGCGGCGAGCGGCAGCAGCGGCCAGTGCCTGCGCAACAGGCCCTGGACGACGGTGCCGTGGGCGTTCCGGCCCCAGTGGCCGGAGACGGCGAGGCTCATCAGCTGCCCCCCAGCCGGAAGCGGAAGAAGGAGGCCGCGGTGCGGGCGAGGATCCACAGGTCCTGCCACAGCGACCAGGTGTCGATGTAGTGGTTGTCGAAGCGGGCCCGGTCCTCGATGGAGGTGTCCCCGCGCAGGCCGTTGATCTGGGCGAGGCCGGTGATGCCGACGGGCATCCGGTGGCGGGCCTCGTAACCGGGGTGGACGGTGGAGAACTTGGCGACGAAGAAGGGCCGTTCGGGGCGCGGGCCGACCAGGCTCATGTCACCCCGTACGACGTTCCACAGCTGCGGCAGCTCGTCCAGCGAGGACTTGCGCAGGAAGGAGCCCACGGGACTCATCCCGCGGTCGCCCGCGACCGTCCAGCGGGTGGCGGCCTCGTGCTCGTCGGCGCGCAGGGTGCGGAACTTCAGCAAGGTGAAGGAGCGCCCGTACAGGCCGACCCGCTCCTGCCGGAAGATGACCCCCGGCCCGTCCCAGAGCCGTACGGCCAGCGCACACAGGCCCATCACGGGCGCGGCGGCGATCAGTGCGACCAGGGCGAGCAGGGAGTCGATGCCCCGCTTGGCCCAGCGCTCCACCGGCCGGGCCGGGCGGGGCAGCAGCGGCTGGACGGCGTACCCCCACAGCTGGTCGGCCGGGTGCGCCATCCGCATTCCGGTGATCTTGGCGGTCCCGGCCGGGTCGGCGAGCCACAGCCGGCAGCCGTGGTCGTGGAAGAGCCGGACCAGGGAGGCCGTGCGCTCGTCGGCCTCCGGCGGGCGGGTGAACACCGCATGCGTGACGGAGTTCTGGATGACCGCGCGCCGGATGTCCTCGTGGGTGGCGAGGAACGGCAGGGCGCCGGTGTCCCCGTCGGCGGACGCCGCGGTGTCCGCGAGGCCTACCGGCCGCAGCCCGAACTCGGGGCGGCCGTGCAGGGCGGCGGCCACCGCGCTCGCCCCGGCGCCGGGGCCGACGACGAGGGCGGAGGCCGGCCGGCGCGCGGCCGCGCGCCGCTGGAGCTGGTTGACGAGACCCCGGCCCGCGCACGCCAGGACGACCTGGAGGCAGACGGCGGCGAGCAGCACGCTCCAGCCCAGCGCCCGGGCCGGCTCGACGGCGGCCACCACGGCGGCCGCCCCGCACCACAGGACGGCGGACCGACCGGCCATCGCGGGCAGTTCGAGGAGCGCGGAGGGTGCGAGCCGCGGCCGGTACAGCCCGGCCTGCGCGTGCAGCGCGGCGAGCAGTCCCGCGACCGGCACGGCCGCGAGGGCCGGCAGCCCCGCTCCGGGCAGTGTCGTCACGGTGACCGCGACGGCCAGCGTGTCGGCGGTGAGCATCGGGAGCACCCGGCCGCGGCGGCGGACCCGCCGCGGGCGCAGGGCGGACCGGGCCTGATCCGTCCTCGGCCCGCGCGGGGGGTGGATGGCGGTCACGGAACGGCGGGCTGCCGCGTGGGGCGCAGGCGCGAAGGCGCTGCCGCCGGCGGGGCCCGTGCCACCTTGCCCGGTGTGCCGGGCGGGTGCGCTGTCCATCGTCATCGGCTGATGCGCTCCTGGTTCAAGGGCCGGGGCCTGCCCAGCAGTTCGTGGTACAGACCGGTGACCGCGTCCGTGGTCCGCCGCACGTCGAAGTCGGTCCGGGCGTGCTCCCGGGCCTGCTCCCCGAGCTCGGCGAGGAGCCGCGGCTCGGCGAGCAGCCGTCCCAGGGCCTTGGCCAGGGCCGTCGGGTCCTCCGGCGGCACGAGGCACAGACGTCCCTGGCCGGGCGGCAGGCTCTCCCGGGCACCGCTGACGTCGGAGACCAGGACCGGCCGGCCACAGGCCATGGCTTCGAGCGGGGCGAGCGCCATGCCTTCCCACCGCGACGGCAGTACAACGAGATCGGCGGCCCGAAGCCACGGTCGGATGTCGGCGGCGGCGCCCGCGAAGAGCACTCCGGGCGGGGCCGTGCGGCGCAGCCGTTCGGTGTCGGGGCCGTCGCCTACGAGGGCGAGGCGCGCTCGGGGGACGGTGCCCAGCAGCTCCGGCCAGGCCCGCAGCAGGATGTCCTGCCCCTTCTGGAGGCAGATGCGGCCGACGCAGACGGCGAGGGGCCCGTCGGCCGGGAAGGCGGCGGGCAGCGGCAGCTCGGCGCGCGCCCGGGCCTTGTCCTGTCCGGGGTCCGGTCCTGCGGGGCGGAAGTGGTCCAGGTCCACCCCGTTGCGGATCACCGACCAGCGGGCGGTGATCCCCTCGGTCTCCCCCGCGCGGCGTTCGGCCTCGCTGACACAGAGCACCCGGTCGGCCCACCGGGCCCCGTACCGCTCCCAGCGCAGGGCGAGCGCGGCGGTGACTCCGCCGACCGCGTCGAAGGACCAGGCGTGGGGCTGGAAGACGGTGGGCAGGGATCCGCGCGCGGCGAGCCGCCCGGCCAGCCCGGCCTTGGCGCTGTGGGCGTGCAGCAGGTCGGGGCGGACGCGGCGCAGCAGCCGCCGGGCGCCGACGACCTCGGCGGCCAGACCGGGCCCGGGGGACCGCCCGGCCCGCCAGGTGAGCACTTCGGCCCCGGCCGACCGGGCGGTGTCGCCGAGCGTGCCGCCCGGCGGGCAGCCGACGACGGTGCGCAGGCCTTCGGCGGTCTGTGCGCGGACGAGGTCGGTGACGACCCGGGCCACGCCGCCGTCGACGGGCTGGACGAGATGGAGGACGGTCGCGGGCTTTGCTGCCCGAGGCTGTGTGGGCACGTGGAGTTGGTCTCCTGCGTTCAGCGGCGCGCGTCTGTCTGAACGAAGAGCACACCGAGGAAATGACCCTGACTTTCGCCCGCGAACCTGAAGTTCAGGCTGCGGGCGCCTCCGGACAGCGCGGGACTGAGGTCGAACACGTCCGCGTCATATCCGAGATTATTCACATGTTCGGGCTGTCGCACGAACGACTGGCCGCCGAATTCCGTGATCGTGGAATTCATAACATCATTAAAAGGATTTTCTGCATCACTGAGGCTGACCCGGCGCCCACTGTCGGCCGTCACGGTGAGTGAGTCTCCGAGGGTGCCCCGGTCTCCGTCGTACGCGACCACCCCGACCCGGCCCGCGGACCCGGCCGGCGCGTCCAGGCCGGTCATCCGGACCGTCCCGTCGCCCGCGCGGGCGGCGAGACCCTCGAAGCCGTCCCACAGGGAGACCCGGCGCTTCGGCTCCTGCGGGTGCTCGTAGGCGACGACCAGCGTCCAGCCGCCCCAGGCCCCCACATCGGAGTGGCCCATGGCGATGTTGAGCTGGGCGACCGTCCACATCCCGGCGCCACCCTTGCGGACCAGCGGGGTCACATCGGCGGACGCCTGGTAGGCGTCGCTTCCCGCGTCCGTGCGGTGGCCCATGACCGTGTCGGCGAGGACCTCCTTGTAGGCGCCGCGCGGCTCGGCCACCAGCACCCGGCTGTTGTCCTCCGGGGGCTTCTGCTCGCCCACCCGCAGGTTCCCGCCCCAGTACAGGCGGGCGTACGAGACCTTCGCGCCCTTCGGCACCTTGAGTTCGGCCCGGGTGGAGTTGTAGGTGTCGGGGTCCTTGTCGACCTCGCTGTAGAACATCTCGAAGTCGCTGTTGACCCCGGCCGCTCCCCGTTGGACCTGGCCGCACGGCTCGGCCTGCGGGGCCTGCTCCCTGCGGCAGCTGATACCGGAGTTGGAGGCGCGCACGAGCCCGCCGTGCTGCACAGCCTGGTAACGCTGCGTGAACGGAACCCGTGGCAACTCCTTGGGCGCGGGCTCTGCGGCCCTTGCCGTGGGCGCGGTCACCGAAAGTGTGAGGCAGGACAGCAGACCGAGCGTGCCGAGGATTCTGCGGGAGGAACCCATGACCCTGTCTCCAATTTCGATCAACGGAACAAAACAGGAGTGAACTTTGTCAGAAATCGGGCTTGAAATCACGCCGGACTCGCTCATACGGCCTTTTGGGCGATGGCACGCACCCCCTCGCAACGGGCGGGTCGTTATGAGGTGCACCATTGTTCGACCGAAAGGAAATGCGGCGATGTTCACCGGCGAGTCCCCGGGCATCCCGGGCGGCGACCTGATCCAGGTCCCCGCCGACGCCCCGGTGAGCGCCCGAGTGTCAACCCCACAGGACGAAACGACTGCATCCGGGTGAAGTCACGCAACCCGAACCGGGGCAGGGCCGTTGATCCGGGTGCTCCAGTACCGGGCAATCCTGCAAAAAAGGGACGACAATGATCAAGAAGATGATGGCCTCGGCCGCGGTTGCCGCCTCGGTCGTGGGCATCGGCGCCGCCATGGCGCCGCAGGCGATGGCCATCGGGAACGACAACGGCATCAACACCGCCAACGGCAACAACTCCGCGCAGATCTACGGCAACCAGGCCACCTACGGCAACATGAGCCCGCAGATGGCGCTGATCCAGGGCTCGTTCAACAAGCCCTGCATCGCCCTCCCCGCGAAGGCCAACGTGCAGTCCGTGCTGGCCCTGGTCAACGTCGGCGTCCAGGACATCCCGGTCCTGTCCAGCCCGCAGAACCAGCAGTGCACCGAGAACTCCACCCAGGCCAAGGGCGACGAGGCTCTCTCGCACATCCTCAGCAACATCCCGGTCCTCTCCGGCAACGTCTCCAACGGCAGCTGACCCGAGGTCCCGCCGGCGAGGCCGTCGCACCTTCGGGTCGCGGCGGCCTCGCCGCATGTGGGGCCCGGAATCCGCACGGCGATATTCGGGATCGTGAGCGTGAAGCCGCATCCTCCCCGAATTCGAACCAGACGTTGGAGTGAATTGCCGGAAGGTCGCCGAAGATACGCGGTTTCCTTTTCTCGGCCCAGTCGTTGTTAATTCTGCAGTGGATACGCCTCTGCGGGAAGGATCGAAATCAAAATGACGTACAAGAAGGCAGTGGTGCTGGCCGCCGGCGCTCTGATGGCAGCCGGTGCAGCCTCCCCCGCCATGGCCGACGCGGACGCCGTGGGCAAGGCCGAGGGTTCCCCCGGCGTCCTGTCCGGCAACCTGCTCCAGGTCCCGGTTCACATCCCGGTCAACCTCTGCGGCAACACCGTGAACGTCATCGGTGCACTGAACCCCGCGTTCGGCAACGTCTGCATCAACCACTGACGCAGTGCTTGCGCCCACCAGGGCAGACCTCCTCGGGGTGGGGGGGGGGGGGGCGCCGGGGGGGCGCGCGGCCCCCCACGGGTAAAGCACCCCCGCAGCGCGCCGGGA